>DPNX01000037.1 GCA_003539915.1 Patescibacteria group bacterium
TGGCTCAGGTGATGGTACTGGCTCTGGAGGACCTGGAGGTGACACTGGACTTTAATGTATAATTAACAATAAGAATATGAAACAAGATAATACTAATAAATTGATAGGTGTTCTAGTTATTGTTCTATTAGCGCTCGTCTATTTTCTTTGGCAACAAAATAGCGATCTTAAATCACAACTAGAAATTTCTTTATCAACCTCACAAGAACCTGTAACTATTATTAAAAGAGTGATTAAAGCCGCAGCGCCAAAAGAAAAATATAAAGCACCAGTCAAGAAACAAGCACCTGCAAACAATAACCAAGAGTTAAAAGATCTCCAAAATATGCTTGGAGATCTTATGAAGCTTAAAGAGGGTTTGGAGTAAAATTAGCCGTGACGAAAAACGATTACATCTCCATCCTTAACCTCGTATTCCTTTCCCTCTAATTTCAACCATCCTTTACTTTTAGCTACCTGCCAACTACCAGCTTCTAATAGTTTTTCCGTATTAATAATTTCAGCTTTAATAAATTTATCCTCAAAATCACCATGGATTGCTCCCCCAGCCTGAGGGGCTAGTGATCCTTTTTTAATCGTCCAACTTCTAGTTTCTTCTTTTCCAGTAGTGAAAAAACTAATTAAATCTAAAACCTCAAAAGCCTTATTAATTAAATCCTTAAGATCAGGTTTTTCTTTTAGATCAACTATTACATAATCAAAACCCATATCGGCAATCTTTTTCTTTAGATCTTCACTAACATCACCCTCCTCACCGTTCAATAAGTAGATCTGCTTCTTGGCAGTTAGTAATTGCATATTATAAATGCTCGGATCATCAGCTAATTCAGTTATTAATTGGCCAGCTAATAACTTCTCTTTAGCTTTTTCTAAAGCTTCTTTTTCCTTCAAGGCCTCTTTGTTATTTCCTCTCAACTCCTTCTCCACACTCCCCAACCTTTTCTCTACAGTTTCCAAATCTTTCATTATCAACTCGGTGTTAATAATCTCCATATCTCTAATTGGATCAACGCCTTCTTCAACGTGAATAATGTTATCGTCGGCAAAACAACGAAGCACCATCACAATCGCGTTGGTTGCCCTAATTTGAGCCAAAAACTTATTTCCTAGACCTTCTCCCTTGTTTGCCCCTTTAACCAGCCCTGCGATGTCATAAAACTCGATTATCGCTGGAATCTGTTGTTCACTCTCTTCTTGTTTGGCAAGCTTAAGCAACCGCTCATCTGGAACGGATACTATCCCTACATTAGGGTCGATAGTGCAAAACGGATAGTTTGCAACATTTATATCTTTGTTAGTTAGGTGGTTGAATAAGGTGGACTTGCCAACATTGGGCAAGCCAACTATACCTAGTGATAATTTCATAGATTATTTGTAATAAAGCCTGTTTTTTACCCTCAAGTCAAGGTAAGAGATATTTTCTAAGTCAAAATCATCTTTAGCTATCAACTTTTCTAAGGCTTTTATATTAATAACTGGATCAAAGCGAAGACTTAGGTAAATCTTGAAACCACTAACCGTCTCAGCAACTACCTCTTCTTTTTGACGATCAATAACAAACTTATATACCGAAAGATCTCTAACAATGTCAGAGCTAATGATCTTTTTCATCTTGCTCCAAAGCTTGTCAGAAAAACCCCTCTTACCAATCTTGATCTCCACCTTCTCCTCATTTTCTTCTATTAGAATAATTAAACTACCCTCTGGCTTTGGAGATTTTTCAAACAATAGACTCCTATTATCAAACCACCAACACTCCTGACTGTCAGCCGGATAAGTACACCAAACTCCTAATGCCTCCCTTTCTTGAACCTCAATACTAATCTTTCTGTCAAAAAAACTTTTCTCTATCTGGAGATTAGCTACCAAAGGAAAGTTACTCACCACCACCTCACCTTCAGGCCATAAAAGAAAATTGTTAGAGATCAACTTCTCCTTCAATCCATCGGTAATCTGCTCC
The DNA here is from genome assembly GCA_003539915.1 of Patescibacteria group bacterium. Classification (GTDB taxonomy): domain Bacteria; phylum Patescibacteriota; class Minisyncoccia; order UBA6257; family UBA11618; genus UBA11618. The sequence continues at coordinate 1,961 of DPNX01000037.1, forward strand.
TCAGTTAATTTCTTTAACCCTTTGATCTCCAACACTTGCACCTGCCAAAAAGAAGAAAAGAATAACCAATATGCCAACCCTCCACCTATTATAACTATTAAAATAAAAAGTGGGATTAATAAGCGAGTTTTCTTTAATTTTCTCTTTCTGTTTGGTAAATAAGGATCCATTAAATAATATTTTTTTGAATTAGAGGATTGATTCTGGTAAGAACTTCGTAATGAATAGTGTCTATCTTCTTGGCTATCTCCTCAACTCTCAGTTCATCACCAATAAGAGTCACCCTATCACCAACCTGACAATCAATATCACTCACGTTGATGGTAGTTAGATCCATAGAAACCCTGCCCATCATCTTAGCTCGCTGACCATTGACTAACACCTCTCCCTGACGAGACAAACCAATATCCACTCCATGCCAGTATCCAATAGGGCAGATAGCTAACTGACCATCTTTCATCATTTTCTCTGTGCCGTCATAACCAATAGCCGCCCCCTCCTTAACTAGCTTAATCTCACTAATAATAGTGTGCCAAGAAAGAACCGGCCTGAGCTCCAAGTCATGCTGATTTTTTAAATCAGTTGTTGGCCACAATCCATAAAGACCTATTCCAATACGAACCATATCAAAATGAGTTTTGGAATTGGCTAATGCAGCAGCAGTAGCCGCAGTATGTTTAACAATGTTAGTAAAACCATTCTTTTCTAACACGGCTAGAGCCTTCTCATATTCTACTAACTGCTGATCTATTTTTTTGAAAGAAGCGTAGTGAGTGTATACTCCTTGAAGATTGAGTTGATGATCTTTGATCATCTGACAAACATCTTCTATATCTTCAGGATAGAAACCTTGTCGATGCATACCTGAATCTATTTTTAAATGAAAAGCCACCTTCGATTTATTCTCTATCAACTGTCGTAAAATGTCCCGGGAGGAGATGGTGATAATAACATTATTATCTTCAGCCTCTTGAAAAAGATCTGAGATAGTTGGACCTAAAACTAATATAGGTTGTGTATGTTTGTCTTTTCTCAAAGCTAACGCTTCCGGTACGCTATCAACACAAAAACCATCCACATCAAACTTAGCTGCTAAAGCAGAAAAGTCATTTAAGCCATGACCATAGGCATTAGACTTAACCACTGCCCATAATTGAGTTTTCTTTTCTAAAATAGAACTAAAACTCTTTATATTTTTTTCAATGGCTGCAGAGTCTATCTCCAGCCATGTTTTATGCTTGTTAGACATGATGTATTTGATGAGTTAGCATATAAATACGGTTGTACTAAGGATAGTACTTTAACATAGAAAGGGTAATCTCATGAAGAGAACCTTGCAAATTATTGGCCTTGGCTTACTAATAATCATCATTTTTTTAATGATAAAATCAGGTGATTCATTTAGAACAGCCTTCACCTCCGGATCACTTTCTAGCTACTGGAAAGAGGTTGGTGATATTGGCCCTGTTAAAGAAATAATTGATGCCAGGTTAGAAAAAAACGGATTAAATAAAACTCTGGCTGAGTACTCTATAGCAGCCTATGTAGAAGAGATGCTTTATAGAGGGCCCGTGCTAATCTTCATGCTGCTACTAGGAACTAGCAAGAAATGGACTGAGGCGTTAGCTTGGATACCCTTGTTTGTTCTCAGTTACTACTGGGCCATTCAACACTCTTACCCCGCCTTTTATCAGGCAATCATCTTGCTCGGCGGTCTCGTCAACGGTCTCTGTATTATTCAAATGAAAAACAAAGCACTAGGCATGCTAGCTGCCATCACTCTTCATGGCACTGCTAATGTAGTTATCATCAGCAGCCTTCACTACTCAGACGACATTATGATCGTCTTGGGTCGCTAACAACGGCCCTTTTTTAATACAGCTGGAATCTTGATCTCTCCCGCCTTAGTCTGATTGTTCTCAATAAGAGCAACGATGGTCCTACCCATAGCCAAACCAGTGGCGTTAAGCATATGAACATACTCTAGCTCCTGTCCCTTCTTTCTTTTGAAACGGACATTAGTTCCTCTAGCTTGGAAGTCTGTAGTATTGGAAGCAGAATGAGTTTCTTTATAAACCCCTTGAGCTGGTAGCCAAGTTTCAATATCAAACTGCTGAGCATCAGTCCAACCTAAGTCACCAGCACAAATCTCCACTACCCGATAAGGCAACTTGAGACCCTTCATTATTTTTTCTTGTAGGGAGAGTAGGAACTGATGTTCTTTTTCTGAATCCTCCGGCTTACAAAAAGAAAACATCTCTACCTTATCAAACTGATGAACTCTCAAAATTCCTTTAGTGTCTTTACCATACGAACCAGCCTCCCTACGAAAAGAAGGTGAGAAACCAACATATCTGATAGGTAGTTGGTCCTCCTCAAGAATCTCATCTCGATGCATTGGTCCGATAGTATGTTCAGCACTACCAATTAGATATAGGTCATCATTGGGTAGATAATAACGCTCATCTTTCTGATCAGCTGCTAAACGACCCATCCCCTCGAAAACATGAGGCTTGATCATGGCTGGTGGAAGGACGGGAATAAACCCCTTAGGAGTCAAAAGATCGAAGGCGTAATTTATTAAAGATAGTTCTAATAAAACAGCGTCATTTTTAAGATAGCCAAAGCGACTACCTGCTACCTTAGCTCCCCGCTTCATATCAATCATGTCTAAATCTTCAGCAATAGATAAGTAGTCCTTAGCATCAAACTTGAAATTAGGCTTCTTACCCACCTCTCTTAACACCTTATTATCCCGCTCTCCTTTACCCTTTAAAGTACTTGATAAGGGTAGGTTAGGGATTCTGTTTAGTAGGTCTTTGCGTAGATCAACTAACCCCATCAACTTAGCTTGATGAGCTTGAATTTTTTTCTTTATAGCTTTAGCTTTGGTAATTTTTCTCTCCTTACCCAACTGCTTTTGCTCACTACGAAAACGATCTAACTTAGTAGTTAGCTCTCGCCACTGATCATCTAACTCTAAAAAATCATCTATTATTTTAGGATCAACTCCCCGGCTCTTTAAACCCTTTTTAACTAATGCTTTTTTCTCTCTAATTAATTTAATATCAATCATTAGCCCTGATCTTCATTAACTTCGTATTCTTTTAATAACTCTATCTCTGGCTCATAACCTAATTTATCAAAGTTAGTCTCCAGATTTTCTTGTAAAATGTTTTGATCGTGACCAATAGCAATCACCGCTGGCTTATGCTCCTTAATCACCTCCCAAGTACCTAGCTCCTTGTCACCAATAATAACCTCATCAACCGCATCTTCTTTCTTAATGTGTTCCATTCTTTCTGCTAAATCTACCTTTACTCGATAACCCTTAAGATGTTCCACCATGTGGTCCTGAGCTACCACCACTACCAAATGATCACCCAAAGCCTTGGCGTCCTTTAACACCTGCTCGTGAGCCTTGTGTGGGCCATCAAAAACACCGAAGATCATTACTTTTTTCATAAACCTAGTATAGCTATTTTTTCTGTTTCATCAAAGGAAAGATAACCGTCTCTCGTACTGGTCGATCCATCAAAATAGCGAATAATCTCTCTGAGAAACCAAAACCAGCTGCTGGTGGCATTCCGTACTCCAAAGCATTGAGAAAATCCTCATCCAATCTCTGAGCCTCCTTATCACCACTCTCTCTCAAAGCCATCTGCTCCTCAAAACGAGCTCGTTGATCAACCGGATCATTACCCTCCGAAAAACCCTTACCTAGCTCCGTACCACAAGCCACAATCTGTAATCGTTCCACTCGATTAGGATTACTCATTGATCGCTTAGCCAACG
>DPNX01000042.1:0-3394 GCA_003539915.1 Patescibacteria group bacterium
GCTAAGTCCAAATCTAAGTCTTCTAAATCTTTATAGTAGTTATTAAAAATCCCCAGCCAAATGGCTGGGGTAAAAATCTTTTAACTTACAAATTATTTTGACTCACTTAAATCTTCTAGGGCTTTCTTAGCTGCCTCAGTTTCCGCCTCTTGTTTGGAGTGCCCCTCGCCTGCTGCAATCTTCTTTCTATTGAAATAAACCGCTACCTTAAAAACCTTGTGATGCTCAGGTCCATTCTCTTCTAAAACTTTATAAGTTGGGGTGAGTCTTTGTGAAGATTGAATTTTTTCTTGTAAGAGACTTTTAGGATCACGATAACTCTCCCCTCTCATCACGTTATCTAGGCGAGCCATAATAAATTGATTGATGAATTTTTTGGTTGTAGCGTAATCAGAATCTAAATAAATAGCTCCGATAACAGATTCGGTAGCATTAGCTAAAATAGCCTCTTTGGATCTATCGCCACCCTTAGCCTCCCCCTTAGAAAGTAGGAGGTGTTTTTCTAATTTTATTTCATCAGCTATTTCCAATAAGGCTTGATAATTAACTAAAGCTGCTCTAATAGGAGTTAGAATTCCTTCTGAACGATCAGGCAAGCGATGATAAAGCTCTTCTGTCACAGTTAATTCTAAAACCGCATCACCCAAGAACTCTAAGCGCTCATTGTGAGGCAAGCTCCAAGAAGCATTTTCATTTAAATAGGAACGATGAGTTAAGGCCTCTTTAAGAAGGTCTTTATTATTAAATTTATAACCAATTGTTTTTTCTAGAGATGAAAGATTCATTTTTCTTTTTTAGCAGGTTCTTTTATTTTCCCCTGCTCTTCTAATTGCTTGTATACTGTGCCAAGCACGCCATTAATGAACTTACCAGAATTAGGGCCGCCGTAGTTTTTGGCGATCTCGATAGCCTCATTAATAGCCACCTTAGGAGGAACTTCTTCGGGGTCGGAATAAATTAATTCGTATAAACCAATTCTCAAAGCATTACGATCTACAACGGCAATTTGTTCAAGAGGCCACTCTGGGGCAGCCTTCACGATAATAGAGTCTAGCTCTTTGAGATGTTCTATAACTCCAGTTAACAAACGCCAAATAAAATCAGGCTCATCAAAACCGGGAGCGAATTCTTTTAGATTACGCTCCACAATCGCTGACAAGTCTTCTTTTTTATCAGAAAAATCCCATTCGTATAGAGATTGAAGAACGATTGATCTACCAAGTTGTCGAGTTGCCATTATTTTTGCTCTTTAACTTCTGATTGAGGTTCTTTAGCCTCTTCAACCTGAGGAGTCGCCTTAACAGGTTTTTCCTCTACTTTTTCAGTCTTAGCAACCGGTTTTTTAACTGGTTGTTGGGTTGCAGCAGCTTTTTCAGCTTGCTGAGCAGCTAAAGCTTCGGCCTTAGCTTTAATTCTAACCTGTTTTTTCTTGTTTTCATAAAAGCCACATTGTGCACAAGCGCGATGAGGCATAACAGGCCCTTTGCAGCTAGAGCAAACTGAGACGTTAACTTTTTTTAAAGCTAAATGAGATCGGCGCCGACCGACCTTACTTTTAGTATGATGTTTTTTTGGCACGGGCATAGTTCGTTTAATTTACCTCTAAACATCGATTAAGTCAAATTTATTAGGAACGATCGACGATGAAGCGGACACGGACCAAATTTCTTCAAAGCTGCTAGGTGAAATTGTGTGCCGTATCCCTTATGCCTATTAAAACCATATCGATTATATAAGCGATGATTTTTGATCATAATGTTATCTCGATGAACTTTAGCTATGATTGAGGCTAAGGCGATAGCATCATATTTCTCATCACCCTTGATGATAGATTGGTAGGGTTGATTGGTGTTTATTTTAAGGCCGGCATCTAACAATATTTTTCCAGATAGATTTAACCTCTTAAGAGCTCGGGTAGCGGCCAAGTTAGCTGCCTGAGATATATTAATACGATCAATGGTAATGGGATAAACTCGAGCTATTGAAAAAGGGATTTGGCTAATTATATACCGAGACCAGAGCTCTCTTTGATTCTCGGTCAGCTTTTTAGAGTCGGCCAACTTACAAGGACCCTCTAATTGAAAATTGGTTGGCAAAGCAACAGCCGCTACTACTACTGGACCAGCCAAAGGACCTCGTCCTACCTCGTCAATTCCGATCTCATAATTAGTCATATTTTCATTCTAAAGAAAGTTTCGGTTATAATGTAGTCATCTATGAGCAAGTTCGTCCATCTTCACACCCACAGCCACTACTCACTACTCGATGGCTTAGCCAAAATAGATCAGTTAGTTGATAGAGCTAAAGAGTTAGAAATGCCTGCTCTCGCCTTAACTGATCACGGCAATCTTTATGGGGCTATTGAGTTTTATAAGAAGGCTAAGAAAGTTGGCGTCAAACCTATATTAGGAGTAGAGGCTTATCTTGCTCCTCGTAACTGTACGGACAAGATTCACGGGATGGATAATAAGTATTTTCATCTCACTCTTCTTTGCGAGAACAATGAGGGTTGGCAAAACATTATTCAGCTAGTAACTAAAGCTAACTTTGATGGCTTTTATTACAAGCCTCGAATTGATAAGCAGCTACTCCGAGAACACAGCAAGGGTTTAATAGCGCTCTCTGGCTGTTATTCGGGTGAGGTTATTAGAAATATTTTAGCTAATAAATTTGAGGAAGCGGTTCGGGTAGCTGAGGAGTACAAAGATATTTTTGGACCTAATAACTTTTTTATTGAGATTGGACATCATCCTAATATGAACCCAGAAAGTTGCGAAAAAGTCCGGAATGGTTTGATCGAGTTGAGTAAAAGAACTAACTTGCCTTTGGTAGCAACCCAGGACATTCACTATCTAAAAAAAGCTGATGCCCCTTATCACGACATATTATTAGCAATTGGAACCGCTAACAGTATTCATGATCAGAACCGATTAACTCTGAAAGATGGTGATTTTTCTATGCGCTCTGGAGAAGAGATGGCTGAGCACTTCTCTGATATTCCTGAAGCTATTAGTAATACGGTTAAAATAGCTGATCGTTGTCAGGTGGATATAGATTTAGAAAGAACTATTCTACCTCGTTTTACTGTCCCTGAAGGAGAAACTTCCAAAACCTACATCAGAAAATTAATTGATGAGAAAATTGGTAACCGCTATCAGATTATAACCAGCGAGATTAAAGAACGCGTTGATTATGAGCTAGGAATTATTAACAACATGGGCTTCTCTGATTACTTCCTCATCGTCCAAGACTTCATTAACTGGGCTAAGGAGAGAGGGGTGGTAGTTGGTCCTGGTCGTGGTTCAGCGGCTGGTAGCATAGTCTCATACATCCTAGGCATCACTAATGTTGATCCTCTAGAGCATAATTTAATTTTTGAAAGATTTTTAAATCC
>DPNX01000042.1:3689-4069 GCA_003539915.1 Patescibacteria group bacterium
TTTGAAAGATTTTTAAATCCAGAAAGAATTCAGATGCCTGATATCGATATTGACCTAGCTGATCTTCGTCGTGATGAAGTGCTGGGTTATCTAAGAGAAAAATACGGCAAGAAGCAGGTTGCTCATATTATCACCTTTGGAACGATGGCGGCTCGAGCTGCTATTAGAGATGCTGGTCGAGCGCTAGGTGTTAGTTATGGCTTCTGTGATCAGATTGCTAAATTAATCCCCTTTGGCATGAATCTTAAAGACTCTCTTTCGACTGTGGATGAGTTGAGAAATCTATACACTATTAACGAAGAAGCTCAAAGATTACTTGATGCTGCTAAAAAGTTAGAGGGAGTGGCTCGTCACGTCTCAGTTCACGCTTGTGGAGTGGT
>DPNX01000042.1:4377-14476 GCA_003539915.1 Patescibacteria group bacterium
ACGTCTCAGTTCCCGCTTGTGGAGTGGTAATTGGTGACAAGCCGCTAACCACCTACCTCCCTCTCCAATACGCTCCTCAAGATGATTCCACCGTTATTACCCAGTTTGGTATGCACATAGTAGAAGATCTTGGTCTATTAAAAATGGATCTATTAGGTCTCAAAAACCTAACTATTATGGAAAATGCTGTCCAGTTAATCGCAGCTAGTGGAAAAGGGAAGGTGGACATTAACAACCTGCCAGCCAAAGACCTTAAAACCTTCCAGATGCTTCAACAAGGTGATACTACCGGAGTCTTTCAGTTTGAAAGTGCTGGCATGAGACGTTACATGAAAGATCTTATACCAACCGAATTGAATGACTTAGTGGCTTTAGTGGCAGCCTATCGCCCCGGACCCATGGAACTAATTCCTTCTTTTATTAATAGGAAGCATGGCAGAGAGAGTATCTCCTACCTACACCCAAAGCTAGAGCCAATCATGAAAAACACTTATGGCATCGGCATCTATCAAGAGCAGATGATGAGAATAGCTCAAGATCTAGCCGGATACTCTCTGGCAGAAGCTGACACTTTAAGAAAGGCTATTGGTAAGAAGATCAAGCTCTTGTTAGACCAACAAAAAGAACGCTTGGTTAGTGGAATGATTAAGAATGATATTAGTGAGCCAATTGCTAATGCTATTTGGGAGCTCTTTCCTCCTTTTGCTCGTTATGGTTTCAACAAGAGTCACGCCGTCTGCTATGCCACCATTGGTTATCAAACCGCCTATCTCAAAGCCCATTACCCAATCGAGTTCATGACCAGCCTCCTTAATGCTGATACGGGTGATATCGATCGTGTTTCCTTTTTGATTAGTGAGTGTGGCAAGATGGGAATCGAGGTATTTCCACCTGACATCAATAAAAGCTGGCTCCACTTCACACCTGATGAAGGTAATATTCGCTTTGGTCTTTTAGCCGTTAAAAATGTGGGGCGTAATATAATTGAGGCCATTACCGCCAACCGACAACAACAAGGTCCATTTACTGATCTCACCAGCCTATTAAGCAGAGTGAATCACAAAGATCTAAATAAAAAATCTTTGGATAGTTTAATAAAATGTGGAGCATTAGATAATCTGGGCATAGAGCGAAATCAAGCGGTAGAGAATATTGATGAGATATTGAAATTTAATAATATGATTAAAAAACATCAGGCGAGCAATCAGATTGGCTTATTTGGCAATGCTTTTTCTGGATCACTCCAACTACAACCCACCGCTGAAGCTGATATGCAAACCAAATTAAACTGGGAGAAAGAGTTATTAGGCCTTTATATTTCTGATCACCCTCTCAATTATTATAAAGAGCAAATGAAGGTAACCAAGCCTATAAAAGAAGCTCTGACTATTAAATCAGAGGCGCTAAACTTTCATGTGGGAGGTTTGGTAACGAGAGTTAATAAAATAACAACTAAAACCGGAAAGCCGATGGCTTTTGTGACTATTGAAGATTTTAATGAAAATATGGAGATAGTTGTTTTTCCAAAAACATATGAACAAAATAGCGGTACCTGGCAGGAAGGTAATGTGGTGCTGGCGATAGGGCACATGTCTTGGCGTAACGATGAACCAAAATTTATTTGTAATAGCGCTCAAAGTTTGTCACTATAGGAGATATGGAAAAAAACAAAGATCATAGGGATTTAGGTCGGATAATGGACCTTTTTTCCTTCCAGGAAATAGCTCCTGGAGCCCCTTTTTGGCATGCTAACGGCATGATCATTTTTAAAGAATTAGAGAAATTAGTTCGCGAAACTGATGATCGCTATGATTATCAAGAAATCTCTACCCCTATAATGGTTAAGCCAGAGGTCTTTAAGAAGTCTGGCCACTGGAAGCATTTCTTAGACAACATGTTCTATTTCACCAATCCTCGAGATAAGAAGGAGGAGTTGGTTATTAAACCGATGAACTGCCCTGAATCTACCTACGTGTACAATTCTCAGGTGCGAAGTTATCGTGATCTTCCTTTGCGTCTTTCAGAGATAGGTCGCCTGCATCGCAACGAACTTTCTGGAACATTAGGTGGGTTGTTAAGAGTTAGGCAGATGACTATGGATGATGCGCATGTATATTGTCACCCTAATCAGGTAGAGGGAGAGATTAAAACTATTATTAAAATCATTGATGAGTTCTATACTCGTTTTGGATTGAAATCATCTTATGTCATAGCAACTCGCCCAGAAAAGTTCCTAGGAGAAAAAGAGGATTGGGACAAGGCAGAGGCGGCTTTGAAAAATGCCATGGATGAGATGGGTATTAAATACACTATCGAAGAAGGCTCGGGAGCCTTCTATGGCCCTAAAATTGAGGTTCATGCTCAAGATTCTCAAGGTAGAGACTGGCAACTTGGAACCGCTCAGTTGGATTTGGTAATGCTGCCAAAGCAATTCAAAACTACTTATGTAGATGAGGATGGTAAAAAACAAATGCCCTGGGTTATTCACCGAGCTATTTTTGGAACATTTGAGAGATTTATCGCTATTTTATTAGAAGATACCAATGGTCACCTACCCCTCTGGATGGCACCAGTTCAGGTATCGATAGTTAATGTTGGAACTGATCACGTCAAATACGCTGCTAAAATCTATGAGAAGATGAGGAAATCTGGGATTAGGGTAAATCTTCGTGATGACAACTTAACCGTCTCTAAGAGGATTAGAGAGGCGGAGATCGGACGATCAGCTTATATAGTAGTTGTGGGTGACAAGGAGATAGGTGATAAAACAGTAACCATTCGTCATCATAAAAAAGGTGATGTTGGCACTCAGCCATTAAATGAGTTTATAAAATCAATTCAAAAAGAGATTGATGATAAAGAGTAAGTAAAAGCCCCCTGATGATCAGGGGGCTGTAGTTTGAGAGTGGCTTAGGGTTACTGGTGACAGTGGCGAAAGAGAGCTTGAGGAGCCCTTTTGGGATCCTTGGGCCTTTGAGGAGATCTCTTCCTCAACTTTAATCTTTGACATGTCTTGTCAGGTCGCTCTGTTCCAGAACCTTTTAAATCCTTTTTCGAAACCATGTGAAAATGCATCCTTTCTTGAGAAATTAAAAATAAACGTGCTAGGTTTTAGCTTATTACAAATAATCTAATCCTTCAAGAGTTCTTCAAATATTCCCTTTAAAACATTAGGGTCGGCTTTTCCTCCTAATTCAGACATCGCCATGCCAATGAGGAATTGAATAGATTGGGACTTCCCTTTTTTATAATCAGCCACTGGCTGAGGATGATCTTTAATAATCTGCTTCGCTAAAGGCTTGAGCGAGCTTTCATCAGAAACCTGTTCCCACTCCTCATTAGCGATAATCTCGCTAGGATCAAGACCAGTCTCATGCATTTTTAATAATAAGTTCTTAGCTATTCTACTGGTAATCCGCTTATCAGCCACCAGCTCGATAACATGAGCTAGATGAGCGGGACTGATATTGAGACCATTTATATCCACTGATCTCTTTTTCATTAACCCCCAAACATCAGAGGTGAAGTAGTTGAAGAGTAGGTTTGTTTTTTTAACATCACCCAATTCAGAAGCCGCCTCTTCAAAATAACCAGCAGCCGCCATATTCTGAACCAAGACATCAACCTGCTTACTAGTTAAACTATACTCCTTCTTAAAACGCTCTCGCTTATCTTGAGGGAGCTCGGGAACGTCAGCCTTAATAGATTTAATATTAAAAGATTTTTCATCAAAAGGTGGTAGGTCAGGTTCTGGGAAATAACGATATTCTTGAGCCTCCTCTTTACTACGCTGAGAGACGGTAACTTTTTTAACATCATTCCATCCCCTAGTCTCATGAGATACTTTTTTGTTAGCTTTTAATAGTTTTTCCTGACGAGCTAATTCATATTTAATAGCATCCTCCATAGCCTTAAAAGAGTTGATGTTTTTTACCTCAACCTTGGTACCCATATTTAAAGATATGTTGGCTTCCAGGCGCATATGCCCCTTCTCCATATCAGCATCAGAGACACCTAGGTAGCGAAGTAATAGTTGAAGCTCTTTAGCAAAAGAAGCTGCTTCTGCAGATGATTTTATATCTGGCTCTGTTACCAATTCCATTAAAGGTACGCCAGCGCGGTTATAGTCAACCAAGCTATCTTCTTTAGAATGACTAAGTCGCCCCGCATCTTCTTCTAGATGAATGCGAATTAATCTAATTTTATTTAACTCACCACCAGTAACTAGAGGCTGATCATATTGAGAGACTTGATAACCCTTGGGAAGATCGGGGTAGAAATAGTTTTTTCTATCAAATTTTGATTCTTTATCAGCAAAGACCTCACCCCCCAAAGCTAAACCAACTTTGAGAACATGCTCTACCGCCTGCTTATTGATAGTTGGCAAGGCGCCAGGCTGTCCTGTACAGATAGAACAAATATTAACATTAGGATGTTTTTCACTAGCATCATTAAGACAATCGCAAAACATCTTGGTCTGAGTTTTAAGCTCGGCATGAATTTCTAGACCAATAGTTGGTTTATAAGTAACGGACATGGCTTTATTAAAGCAAAGTTCCGTTATTTTCTCAATAAAAAACCGCAATTGTAGAAACAATCGCGGCAAAGTCTCCCAAAATGATTATTAGGCAGACGGGCTCTCTTTCTTTTCAGGAAGCTTGGCCAAAGCCGACCACAAGATCCTCCTCTGAAAAACCTCGGGCTGTGACTTGAACTTTGCCCATTCGTCTTGATTGTACTCAAGACCAAGATGAGCACGTAGACAGAGTTCTTGTTCACTGTCTAGTTTAGCTTCTTTAGCAAAGGCAACAAATTCTTCTTCAGTCATTTTTTGAACTCCTTTACAACAAAGAACTATAAGCCCCTGGCAGGAGCTTCAACATGATTATTATACTGTGTTTTTATATTTTGTCAATTTAAAAAGACCTCCTAAAAGATCTTTTTAAACTTCTATTTGTTGAATCTTAATCAACCACCTCGATACCCATATTCTTAGCAGTACCAGCAATAATCTTGGCAGCTGACTCAATGTCATTAGCATTAAGATCGGCCATCTTTCTTTCAGCTATATTCTTTAGATCGGCTTGGGTAACCTTACCGATTTTCTTTTTAGCTCCTTCAGCAGAACCTTTAGCAACGCCAGCAGCTTTCTTTAATAGATCAGCAGCCGGTGGGGTTTTTAATTTAAAATCAAAACTTCGATCCTCATAAATGGATATTTCGGTAGGAATAATGTCGCCTCCCATTTCTTTGGTAGCGTCATTAAAACGCGTACAGAAATCCTGAATGTTAACACCATGCTGTCCTAAGGCAGGACCAACTGGTGGCGCAGGATTTGCCTGACCGCCTCGAATCTGAAGTTTTAATACTGATTTAACTTTTTTTGCCATAATTAAATTTTTTGTACTTGTAAGGAATCAAGTTCGATCGCGGTATCACGACCAAAAACTTGTACCAATACTTTAACCTTTCCTTTATCTTCGTCAATCTCTGAAACCTTACCATCATAATCTTTAAAGGGTCCGTCAATTATTTTAACCGGCTCGCCTTCTTTAAAATCTATCTTGAAGCTAGTCTCATCTTGATTCATGCGAGACATTATCATTTCTATCTCACTCTCAGAAAGTGGTTCTGGCTTGGTAGTTTCAGCACCCACAAAACGGGTAACTCGAGGAGTATTCCTCACTACATACCAGGTGTCCTCGGTCATAACCATTTTCACAAGCACATAACCCGGATAGATTTTTTCTTCAACGCTACGTCTTTTGCCGTTTTTAATCTTAATCTTCTTTTCCTTGGGAACTATAACGCTTATGATGCGATCCTGCATATCTAAAGACTCGACTCGTTGTTCAAGATAACGAGCAACAGCATCTTCATAACCAGAATAGGTATGAACAGCAAACCAGTGAGCGGTGGCCTTAGTTTCTGTGCCAGGAGCAACTTTTTTATCGTCCTGATTATTGTCTTTTTGATTGTTTTGTTCGCTCATAATGTTATTGCAACAAAAAAGAATCTAATCCATAAAGGAAGATCATGTCAAAGAAGCCTAAAAAGGCCGCTGTCAAAAGAGACATGAAGATAACCACTATAGTTAGACGAGTCGTCTCTTTATAGGTTGGCCAATTAACTCTTTTGAATTCTTGTCTTGATTCTTGAATGAATAATTTAAGACGTTGCATAGCAGTTCAATTATCTACTTTTTTCCTTAAATGTCAAGGTTTTTAACGTTAAGAGCATGAGTTTGAATAAAGTGCTTACGTGGCGCCACTACGCTGCCCATAAGAATGTCAAACAATCTATCAGCTTCTTGAGCATCAGCAACAGTTACCCGCTTCATTGATCTGTGCTCTGGATTAAGAGTGGTGTCCCATAGCTGATCTGGGTTCATCTCTCCTAGACCCTTATAACGCTGAATATTAACACCTTTCCCATCATCACCTTTACCCATCCTCTTCACTAATGCGTCCTTTTCTGCATCATTATACGCATAAACAGACTCTCGTCCTTTACTAACTTGATAAAGAGGGGGTTGGGCGATATACAAATAGCCATTATTAACTACTTCTGGGAAATAACGATAAAATAGTGTTAATAGCAAGGTTCTGATGTGAGCACCATCAACATCGGCATCTGTCATAATAACAATCTTATGATATCTAATTTTAGAAAGATCAAAAGATTCAGCGATAGCAGTACCTAAAGCGACTACCAATGATTTGATCTCCTGATTAACTAACATCTTATCTAGACGAGCTTTTTCTACATTTAAAATCTTACCTTTTAATGGTAAAATAGCTTGAATTTCTTTGTTACGAGCTTGTTTTGCTGAACCTCCTGCAGATTCTCCTTCAACTAAATATAATTCTGTTTTATCTTTCTTTTTACTTGAACAATCAGCTAATTTACCTGGTAAGCCAGATAAACCAAAAGCAGATTTTCTTCTTACTAAATCTCTGGCTTTTTTAGCTGCATTTCTTGCTTTTGCAGATTCAGCAGCTTTATTTACTATTTTTTTTGCTATAGCTGGATTTTCTTCAAAAAAATCACTGAGAGCAGAGGAAACAACAGAATCAACATAACCTTTTACTTCTGAATTTCCTAATTTAGTTTTTGTCTGTCCTTCAAATTGTGGTTCAGGTATTTTAATAGAAACAATAGCTGTTAATCCTTCTCTAACATCATCTCCAGTTAAGTTTCCTGTTTTGAGAATATTTTGTTTTTTTGCATAATCATTTATTACTCTGGTTAAAGCTGTTTTAAATCCAGATATATGGGTTCCTCCCTCAACTGTATTTATTGTATTTACAAAACCAAATATATTTTCCTGATAACCTGAATTATATTGTATAGATATTTCTATAATTGTATGGTCTGTTGATTTTTTAAAATAAATTGGTTTTGAGTGTATTGCTTCTTTAGTTTTATTTAACCATTTAACAAATTCAACTAAACCTCCTGTGTAGTGGAATTCTTCTTTTTTGTTTTTTCTCTCATCATTTAAAATTATTTTTAATCCTGCATTTAGAAAAGCTATTTCTTTTAATCTTGTTGCTAATGTATTAAAATCAAATTCTAGTGTAGAAAAGATTTCTTTATCTGGAACAAAAAATACTGTTGTTCCTGTATCTTTTGTTTTTCCTGTTTGTTTTAATTTGTCTAAAGTTTTTCCTCTCTTATATTCCTGTTCATAAATATTTCCCTGTCTTTTTACCTGAACTTTTAATTTTTCACTTAGAGCATTTACAACTGAGATTCCTACACCATGTAAACCTCCTGAAATCATATAAGCTTTTTTATCAAATTTTCCACCTGCATGTAGTTTGGTTAAGACAAGTTCTAGGGCTGTTTTTTTAAATTGTTTATTCATATCTACTGGAATTCCTCTTCCATTATCTTCTACTGTAATAGAATTATCTTTATGGATAGTTATTTTTATTAGATTACAAATTCCTGCTAAACATTCATCTACAGAATTATCTACTACTTCATATACAAGATGATGTAAACCTTCTTTTCCTGTACTTCCTATATACATTGCAGGTCTCAGACGAACTCCATCTAAACCTTCCAGTACTCTGATGTCTTCTCCTGTATATTTTTTTTCTGGCATTTTATTTTGATTTTTTATATTGTTTAATTTCAATGACTATTGCTCCTTTACAAGGTTCATCTTTATTTTCTGGAATTGATTTTACATAATCTATCCAAGCTCCTTTTATAAAATATTCTGCTATTCCCCGAATATTATATCCCTCCATCTTTTTATTCCATCCAACTAAACTAATATTTGGATTATATTCTATATTTTCAATTGTTGTTTTCATATAATTATCTGTAATTATAATCTTATTATCTTTTAATTTTACTGAGGCAACTGCTATAATATCTGGTTCCCCTTTTTTATTAATAGTAGCTAAAGCTAGTGGATTTTCTTCAATTATTTTCTTAATCTCTTCATTCATTTTTGATAATTTTCTCTAGTTTCTGTTAAAATCTTAATTTTAATTGGCTGGTAAAAGAGAAACTTAGTCTCTTGATAGATGTTAAAAGTTAATTAGGTTTAAAAAGGTTTCTCCTTAATTTTGGTGTTTTAAGGCTCTGAAACCATTGAATTAGTAATATAACTTACTATAATATAACTATTTCATTATTATATTATAAAGTATATTTTTTAGTGTTATATTATTTACTTCTTTTTTTAACATGCTTTTTCTTTCCAGACCACTTTCTTTTTTTTCTCTTCATCTCTGCGTTTTTTCTGCATTTGCTTGAACAGTAATAATAAATAGCTCCTGATATACTATTTACAACTGTAGTTCCTCTTGGAAATTCATAATCTTTATTACAAAATGTACATTTTGGCATTTTTATTTATCTCCTTCTTGAGGAAATGGAAGTTTACCTTTAAGAACCATTAATATATAAGAAACTTTCATTACTAATTCACCTAATGGGCTTTTCTGCCAGTCATTATCTTCTCTTATCCTAGAATCAGGTAATCCTCCACCATATATTAGGTTATTAGAGTGGTGTGGTTGAGATCTATCTCTATGTGGTCTTTCCTGATACTGAGGGTTATTTATATATCTCTCATTTCGTCCTGGCATTTTAAGTAAATGCTCCTTTGGTAACTTTTGATTTTATTCTTCTTGCTTCTATTTGAACTTCCCTTAACATTAAAATATCTTTTAATCTTATTGGGCCTTTAACATTTCTTCTCATTACTTTTCCTTGTTCAGGTCCTTCTTGTATTTTGCATTTTATCTGGGTTACTTCGCCTCTAAAACCTGTTCTACCTACAATATCTTCTACAACAGCTGGAACAGCATTTCCTGTAAATTTATCTTTTCCTTTCATTGCTTCAGCTTTAACTTCTCTTGGTTTTTGTGCTTTATTTCCGCCCATTTTTATTCAGTTTTTTTAGTTTCTGAGATTTTAGCTTCTCCAACTTCAATTACTACTATTGAAGAGCATGGAACTTTTATTCCTGCAGCAATACCTAATTTTTCTTTAGAATCAGCTTCTTCACACTGGATTTTCTTTTCTTTACATAATATTGGAATATGTTGTATGATTTCTGGTGGTGATGTATCTTTAGCATAAACTACTAATTTAGCTGTTCCTCTCTCTATGGCTTTGGTAACTTCGTTTATACCTTTTTCAATTTTTCCTGATTTTCTTGCTTTTTCAATTGTTTCGTAAATAGAAGCCATTTTAGATTTAGCTCCTCCCATGATTTAATTGGTCATTGGATATTAAGTAAGAAAAATATTAGTTTATAAATGTTTGTTAAAAGAACTTTCATGTATTTCTAAAGTATTTTCTTCTAAGCTGTTTGTCACTCATATTTTCTGTATCTCTTCTTATTTCTTGAGCCCACTTTTGTAGTTTAGGGTCTTTAGAAAAATGGTATTCGTTCATTAATCTTTTTGCTCTTATATACAAAAGGACATGTATGGGTCTACTTCCACTTGGATCTATTTCTTCTGCTGTAACTCTTCTTATTCTTGATGATTCTTCAGTTTTATCTTCAACTGCCATATTAGAATTAAGAATTCAAACTATAAAAAGATTATTATATTTTTATATTATCTTT
>DPNX01000020.1:0-130 GCA_003539915.1 Patescibacteria group bacterium
AGAAGACTTAGATTTGGACTTAGCCTTGGACTTAGCTTTAGCTTTGGCTTTGGCTTTAGCTTTGGACTTAGCCTTGGCTTTGGCTTTGGCTTTGGCTTTGGACTTAGCCTTGGCCTTGGCTTTGGCCTTG
>DPNX01000020.1:445-2848 GCA_003539915.1 Patescibacteria group bacterium
GGCTTTAGCTTTAGCCTTGGCTTTGGCTTTGACTTTTGTCTTTGAAGAAGAAGTGGGCTTAGCAGGCTTGCTAATTTTTGAAGGGGATAAGATTCCAGGCCATACCTTAGGAGGAGGAATAAAACCCGGCCTCACCTTTTTTGCAGTAATCGTAACAGAGCCATTGTCTTGGTTTTGTGTTGAGTCTGAAGAAATTCCCTCATTTTTACTAATCATAACGGTAGAGTTGAAATCGTTACTATAAACAACACTATGGTTATTGGCGCCAGTTTCATTTACAACCCCTATTTCAACAGAAGCATCTCCTCTAAAAGCATCTCCAATGTTAGATGTGAATAAAGAAGGTCGAGGTTCAAAAGCGTTCCTGTCCAATAGGCTTCCAAATCCCGAGTTTCTATACAGATCTTTTTCTTTAACAACTTTCATCGAACTATTTCTATCGACTATAGATCTTCCAACATATTCAATTCTTTTTGAAATATCCTCCTGTTTTTCCACATTGCTTTTTAACACTTCCCATATTTCATCCCCAACATCTTTTTCAGCTCTTTTATTTAATTCTAATAATGCTCTTTGATTAATTATTTGATCATTATTAATAATTGATAACAGCCGCTCTACTTTAGCAAGATCTTTAACCTGGTCGGTTTTTTTAATCGCAAGATCAATACTTCTTTGATAATTATCCAGGGCATTTTTTGTTGATCTTAAATCAGTTAAAGATTCTTCTACCTCAAATAATCTCTCTCTAGCATGAGTCAGTGCTTTAAGAGCTCTTTTTTCCGGGTTAGGCGTTAAAAAAATATCGATATTTTCTAATGCTATATCTAGGAAGTAAAGAGGGTGATTTGAGCTGACGCTAGTTATAATCTGATTACTAGATGCGAAAACATAAGGTGGAATTGTTAAGGTAGTTATTATTGCTAAATTTATAAAATTCAGCACAATCTTTTTGTTCATGTTTTAAGTGTTTATTATATTTCATATGATTTTTCCCCATCATAAAATTAACAAAAAACAGGCCTTAACCTATTTTTCATTTTATTTAATACTTAAAAACGACAATTAGATATATTTTGTCGGCTGAAATAACCTTGGCGATTGGGAAAGATTATCTTAAATCCTCCTCCTTGATTGAGGTCATCACTATCTAAAGGGGAATCTCCCAAATCAGGGTCTATTTCTGGAGGCGAAAAGAATAAGCTGTTTAATTCAGTTACAAAAAGATGATATGATTTTTGATTATCGAACATCTCAATTAATAACCTAGCTTATTAATATTATTAATAAATTTAATTCACTAATAACTACTAGTAAAGGAATGAGTGTTGATAACTTTAAAGATATCATCTTACCCCGCATTCATTTAGAGGGCCTTTATTGCTATTGACAAATTTATTTAATAGTGCTATAATAGCAACCAGAACATCAGATAACCAGCCGCAAGGAGGCTGTTCTATATATAAGAATGGTGAGCTCAGTTAGCTTACCAAATCTGTTACTGAGGTTGATAATAGGCCTCAGCAACAACCTTCAACCCGAGGGTTTAGACTTAGTTTGATTCCAAAGGAATCAAACTCTGATCTCTGATTCGTTTCGTCGGCGAATCCCTAATCAACCCTCGTTAATCCAAAAGATTGGGTCAAGACGAGACCCCCAGCCAATAGGCTCGGGGTCTTTTTATTACCATTGACAAATATACCCCCTTGATTATACTAATAGAGTATTCGTTTCAAAGCTTTTTGCTTATGTAGGAAGTGGCGAAGCGGATACACTGAAAAGCGTCACTCCGGTGGCGTTTTTCATTTTTTGAATAAACACCCCTTACTATTGACAAAAAAGACAGAACATGATAATATGAGGTTAGTAAATGGAGTTCACAATTTTCTAGTAAGGAGATGATGATGATGACTAAAAAGGAATTGCAGGATGAAGGAACAGCCCTTCTCAAGGAACATGGCTGCAATTGGGACGGACGGAAGAAGGACGAGGTTAGCTCCAAGCAGACGAGCCATGAACTGGGCATGATCAGCGTGCCAACCGGAGGAAAGGTTCAGAAGTGACCGTCACTTCTTCTTTCCTCTCAGCAGATCGTTACTAACAACCTGTTAGTAGCGGTCTTTTTTTATTGACAAAAGAACAAAAAAAGTTATTATTTTCAATAGATCTTTTAATCTTTTTGCCTTTTCAAGGAGGAGAAATCATGTCCAGTTATGATAGGGATTTAGCTCACTTATTAAGAACAGGTAAGATCGAAGCGTTTAACGCTTCGCGTCCCCAGGAAAAAGAAAGTGGAGCTGAGGTAAATCTTTCGCGTATTGATTTATCTAGAAAGAGTATAGCCAAGGCTAATCTGAGCAATGTTGTTCTGAGAAACGCCAATCTTTCTGGAGCGATCTTGAT
>DPNX01000002.1 GCA_003539915.1 Patescibacteria group bacterium
CCTTATCAAGTATTTGGTGGTATTCGTTTTTATGAAAGGAAAGAGGTTAAGGATTTATTAGCTGGTTTACGTTTCGCTTTCAATCCTAACGATGAGGTTAGCTTTGAAAGATTGCAAAAAACTTTTGGCAAGAGACGTAGTAGGGTTTTGATCGAGAATCTACCTCGCTTAGCAAATGAACTTACCCTTACTCAATTAATTGATTCTTTTCTTAACAACTCTAACTACATCAACTATCTAGAAAGTCATTATAAGAACTACAAGGATCGGATTGAGAATGTTCAGGAGTTGGTTAACTTTGCCTCTTCTTTTGAGGGCCAAGGCTTAGCTGCTTTTTTGGAGGCGGTAAGCTTAGTACAGAGCCAGGATAAGCCTGAGGGGATGAATGGTGTTAAGCTAATGACTATTCACTTATCAAAAGGACTTGAGTTTAATAATGTTTTTGTCTGTGGTTGTAGTGAGGGGTTATTACCTCATGAGAGATCTATCGGCTCTCCTGAAGAATTGGAGGAGGAAAGACGGTTAATGTACGTTGCTATGACCAGGGCAAGAAAGAACTTATTCCTTACTTTAAACAGCATTCCTTCAAGATTCTTATATGAGCTACCGGAAGAATTACTTACCTTCAAAGGTCTGGGTCAGGAGAAAAGCTCTTTACCTGACGAGGATGAGATGTATATTGAATATTAGGATATGGGAAGAAGATTAGGACAACATTTTTTAAAAGATCAGAATATTCTGAAAAAAATAGCTGGCGCTCTAGAAATACAGAGTGGTGATTTTATTATTGAAGTTGGTCCTGGTAGGGGGTCTTTAACTGAGTTATTGATGGCGGCTCCTGTGGGAAGGGTAATAGCAATTGAGAAAGATAAGAAATTAGCTCTCGATCTGAAGTTAAAAAATAGAAATGATGTGGTCTTAGAGGTGATTGAAGATGATGTGTTGAAAGTGCTATCAACTATAACTAATAAATTAAATAGGGAATATAAGCTGATAGGTAATATTCCTTATTACATTACCGGTCATCTATTAAGAATAGTCTCTGAGTTAGATAATAAACCCTCTTTAACAGTCTTTACCATGCAAAAAGAGGTGGCTAAGAGATTGTCCGCTAAACCACCAGCTATGAACCTGTTGGCTGCGAGTGTTCAATACTGGGCTGATCCCAAAATTGTTGCCTCTATTCCTCCTGGAAGCTTTATTCCTCCCCCTAAAGTTGATTCAGCCATTATTAGCTTAAAAACAAAGAAGGTAAAAAATAGTGAGGATTATTATAAATTCATTAAAATTCTCTTTAAGCAACCTAGAAAAACTATCTTGAATAATCTTTCTGAGGGATTGGAAATGGAAAAAGGTACTATAAAAGAAAAATTAGCTGATTTAGATATAAAAGAGAGAAGTAGGCCTCAAAATTTGGATCTAGAAACAATTAAAAAAATATCTAAGTTGTTTTAAGGGGGTGGATAACTCCCTTAATTTTTTAGTTTGCTGATTAAGGGTATAATTATTACATGAGATCCGTCCGTAAATTCGGTTTGTTTTTGCTTATGGGCCTGTTTGCTTTGGTTGGATTAGTATTCTTTGGTAATTCATTAGAGACTCAGACCCCTCAAGTACTGTCTCCAAAAAAAGTGGCTGTGAAGCCAGGCGCTTCAAACAACTTAAATGGAGAGATTGTTATTAATAATCTTCAGGCCGAGCCTATTATGGATGAGACCACTAAACGCCTAGGGGATCAGATTGCCCAACACATCAAGAGCTTGAATAACGACGGCTTGGTAAGTATTGATGATAAAAAATATGCTAAAGCTCTTAACCCAGAGAATATAGCTAACTCAATCATTAGTGAGGAGCTGGAAAAAATTAATAATATTGATCTTGGTTTCAATGATATTAAATTAGCAAAAATTAATATTGATTATCGAAATGATAAAAAAATACTGGCTGATTATTTCACCTCTTTCCAAAAAGTAATAAATAAGAACTTTGCTACACAGAAGATAGATTGGGAAGAGTTTAATAAGAATAATTTTGATGAGATTATTTCTGCTTATGATAAAGCTATAGCCGAATTTTATAAATTAAAAGTTCCTGCCTTAGCTCTTAATATACACAAACAACAAATCTCTCTAATGATTCAACAAAAAATAGTCATGACTAAGTTGAAAGATGTTGATAGCAATCCTTTAGAGGCTTTAGCAGCTTTAAAATACAACCCCTCAATAGACGCAGGGTTTAAGGAGGTGACTAGTAAAGTTCTAAATCTATTAAAGATTAATCAGATAAGTATTTAATGAATATTAGAAATAAAATTTTAGTTGGAATTCTTGGACTCAGTCTGATTTTGATACCTGTTCAGAGAGCTCAAGCTCTTTTTGGAGTTGGCGATATTGTTTTTGAAACTAATCCAGCTCTAATTTCTAATGCTGTAGGTGAGACTTTCCTTAGAGATGTTCTTAAGGTGGCAGTTAGTTCTCTTAAGAGAAGGTTATTATCAATGGTTACTGATCAGATAGTTAACTGGGTTGAAGGAGGGGGTAAGCCTCTATTTGTTACTGACTGGAAAGGCTTCTTATCTGATGCGGCTAATATTGCAGCAGGTGACTTTGCGTTAGAGCTAGGATTAGAAGAGCTCTGCTCTCCTTTCGGCCTCCAAGTTCAGTTAAGTATTCTTACCCCGCCAAGATTTACTGATTACGTTTCTTGCACACTAGATGATATCGTTGGTAATATTGAAAACTTTTATGAGGACTTCCGTAACGGTGGTTGGTTTGCCTACTCAGAAATGTGGCTACCTCAAAACAACTATTATGGTGCTGTCTTTATGGCTATGAATGAAAGAGATGTTCGAATTGCTGAAGAAGCTCAAGCTAGCATTCTAGAAGCTGTTTCTGGTAATGGTTTCTTGGGCACTAGGAAGTGTGATCCTTCTGGTAGGTTCTGTACTATTACCACTCCAGGAGCTCAAGTTGGTGCTTTAGTTGCAAAAGCTGTTGGCTCTGACATTGACTACTTGATTGAAGCTGACGATCTAGCTGTTTATGTGGGAGCGATAGCGGACGCCCTGATTAACAGGTTGGTCCGATCTGGTGCTGAAGGATTAATTAGCTTAACTACTCCTGACAAACCATCTAATGGTTACTTTAGCGGCTCTGGTCCATGTTCTGGATTAAGAGGTGGTGACTTAACCAACTGCTTATCAATAATTAAAGCTAGTGAAAAGACTTACGAGGATAATAAAAAATTATTCCTCACTCAAATTGATGCCACTCTACTACCAAGGCAAACTGGTGGAACAATATTAGCTTCCTTAGTAGAAGGTCAGTCTATATTAGTTCGAACGATAACTAACCTGAGAGATTGTCAGGCTGTCAAAAACTTACCAGAAACTATCTCTACAGAAACTAATCTTCAAAATGAGCAAGATTCTCTAAACCAATTAAATGGAGAGCTTTTGGCTAATAGGAGAATAACCGAGGCCTTGGAGAGTGCTAAGCTTAATATTCAAAACCCTAGCTATCCAGACACACCAACTATCGCTTACCACTACAACAATATTGTTGGTTTATTAGATGAGGATGCAGCCCAATCATTCCAAACCACCAAAGAAGCTAACAAAGAACAGCTGCAAAATGAAATTACTGGTAAGATATCAAATGCTCAACAGCAATTAGAAGCTTGTGAATAATTATGATATTTAAAAGACATAAAATATTACTATTACTTCTACTCTTGGTAATTTTAATGCCTAGCTTAGCTCAAGCAGATGTCTTTTCAGGTGCTGCTCTCAGCACAATAGCATTTGCCGATGACATAATGGCAAAGGTGTTGTTCGCTGCTGTCTATCTTATTGGTTATTTAGCGGGAATTATCTTTATGATAGCTGGATTTTTACTTCAAGTAGGTCTGGAATTAAATGCTAATCTAATAAACAGCCCTCTAGTACAAGTTGGATGGCAGATATCTCGTGACTTTGCTAACTTATTATTAGTAGTAGCTATAATAACTACTGCTCTCGGAACTATTATAAGGTGGAGAGGTTATACGTACAAGGAGATCTTACCTAGTATTATAGTCGTCGCTCTTCTAATCAACTTTAGCTTATCAATCGCTGGTATATTTATTGATGCCACTGGTGTAGTTAGTAATTTCTTTGTGGCAAAAGCAACTCCAAACGCTAGTCATGGGGACTTTATTCAATTTTCCAGCTCTCTTGCACATGCCTTAGGATTACAAGAGGCTATGAAAACCGACCATCTTAAGGAGGACGAGTTTACAGAGAGTGCCACCTTTAAATTTGGCAAAGCTTCACTTCAATTATTAGCAGCACTGTTTTTTGTTGTTGCTTTCACCGTCTTAGGAGGGGGTACCATGATGATATTGGCCTTTTCAGTCGTAATACGTTATATAGCCCTGTCCTTGTTGTTAATAATGCTGCCCCTAGCCTTAATTTCTAGTACAATTCCTAAATTTAAAAAGAATTGGGAGGAGTGGCAAGGGAAGTTTATCGAGTATCTAACTTTTCTGCCAGTTTCATTATTCTTTATTTACTTAACTATTATCTTCTTGACCAATTTCAAAGATGATCCTAATGGCATCTTTAGTACTATCACCAGTAGTCAGAGTAGTGTTGCTGATTTTATTGCTAACATTGCCGAAACAGCAGCTCGACTATCTATTGTTATTGGCTTGTTGCTAGGTAATCTGATTATTTCAAAAAAAATAAGTAGTAGTGCAAAAGATATGGTGGCTAACGGTTCATTTGCTCTTTATAACAAGTTTAGGCGTGGTAGCAGGAAGGTTGGCATGCTACCTTTTCGTGGTGCTAGGGCTGGTGCTAGAGGTATTGGTAAGAGAATACCCGCTACAGATATAAGGGGTAAGGCTGTCGGAGCTATTTCTAGACTCACCTCTAGAATACCTGTTATTGGAGGAGTTCTCAGCAGCTATAGAGCTAATAGATCAGCTCAAAATGAAGAATTGCGTGCAGAGCAAGTTAATGATTATCAAAAGAGTAAATTAAAGAATCTTTCTAATAATGAATTATTTGGCTATTCAGAGCTTGGCTCTGTTGCTAAGGCAGCTAAGTTAAACGAGCTATCTAAGAGAGGTAAGTTGGATGAATATCTTAGTAAGAGTAAAGACTCAGAAGCTGCCCTCAAGCCATTTATTGATGCAGCTAAGAAGATGGGTACTCAGAAGGATCTACTTAAAACTCGCCCTGACCTAGCTGGTAGCTTTGCTGAAGTAGGTGATGATGTAGCTGAGGCAATTGAGAAAGCGGTTGGTAAGATCTCTCCTAAAGACTCTTTGGAAATAGCGACTTCTGCGCTGAAGAAGGTTGAAGTGGCTATGTCTTTAAAGATGAATCAATTAAAAGAAATTGCTCGAAGTGCTACACCTGAGAAGAAGCAAGTTCTTCAAAATGCTGTAAGAATTCATTTAGATCCTCTCATACTAAAAGATACTTCAGCAATGAGTGGTGTAGAAAAACAAATATTTGAAAAGCTCAGTAAAATTGATGCGTTTATGGAAGGTCCAGCTTGGAGTTAATATTAAAATTAATAAACCATGGTCACAATAACATTACAAAACGCTTTCGCCTCATTATCCG
The DNA here is from genome assembly GCA_003539915.1 of Patescibacteria group bacterium. Lineage (GTDB taxonomy): Bacteria > Patescibacteriota > Minisyncoccia > UBA6257 > UBA11618 > UBA11618. Next base: position 5,615 of record DPNX01000002.1, read on the forward strand.
ATAAAACCAGGGACTGGCTTACTTCCGAAGAGATAGTGAATAAGATAACCTCTCTTAATGATGGGTTAGGATTAAAATCTGATCGACGTCGAATAATATCTAAATTAATTCTTCGAGTAGCTGTCCAGGATTTAGATCCTCGAGACTTTGCTAATGAGCTAGGATCTCAATTAAAAATCAATTATGAGGCAGCAAAAGAAATAACTCAAAAAGTTCATGCTGATTGCTTGCAACCAATCGAAGCAGAATTAAAGAAAATTAATGTTGATGTTCATGAGATGATTGAATACTCTACAGCTCCACCTGAACAACTATCAGCCTATCCTGACAAGCCAGCGCCGGTAATGGAATATTCTAAGCCTGCTAAGCTAGGTTCCAAACCTCTTAAAGTTGAGGCTACTAGTAAGCTGTCAACCACAGCTCCTGATAACCTGCCTTTAGCAAAACAAAAAATGAAACCAGTTTCCCCTGCCCAACCTTTTGTATTACACAAAGAAACGGGTGATATTAAACCAGTAGAAGAGGGGGGTAAGACTTCTTTCAAATACAAAGAGTCTGTTAGAGAAAGAGCTGTTAAGGAACCTCCCGTTAAAGTTAAAATAGAAAGTCCTCAGAGTGGTAATAACTTAGAGTTTCAGAGAATAGTACATTATAGTAACTTCTTTACCCCTTTTAACACTCCTCAAACACCCCCAACCAAGGGAGAGGTTAAAGTTAAAGTACCAGATTCTAAATGGTTTAGTTAATATGCATTTTCAAGTTCCTCAATTTATTGATGTAGAAGATAAAATAGTTGGTCCTTTAACTATTAAGCAGTTTTTGTATGTTGCGGCTGGATTCTTAACTATTTTCTTTAGCTTCTTTATTTTTCACTTTTATTTTTGGTTAATATCTACTGTCTTTATTGTAGTAATAAGTGGTGCTTTCGCTTTTATTAAGTATAATGGCAGATCGTTCTTAGTCCTTATAACATCAGTAATCAATTATTACTGGCGTCCTCGTATCTACATCTGGAAAAAAAGGGGTGGTAAACAGGTTAAAAAGAGAGGATTATCAAATCTAAAGTTAAAATTAGATACCTCAAGGAAGCCTATTAAAGGAGAGAAGTCTTTTATGCTTCCTTTCTTGCAAAGAATAAAGAAGATGAAGGATGAGTATGAGGTTTTTAGAAAATCTACGGGTGAAAGAGAGGTGGCTCGTAGAGTTGATTATAGATAAGTTATAATAAAGCGATGCCAAAACAAAAATCCCTAGCAACACAAGAAATTATTGATATTGATCGCATTGAAGATGATGTGATTGTTTTGAAAGGTGGTAGTTTTAGAAAAATATTATTAGTTTCAGGAATTAACTTTGATCTTAAATCTGAAGAAGAGAAGAACTTGATCATCTTCAGTTACCAGGAGTTTTTAAACTCTCTAAGCTTTTCTATTCAAGAGATAATTCATTCTCGAAAGATTAATATTGAGGGTTATTTGAGTCATTTAAAAAATCTCCATCAAAAAGAACCTACTAGCTTGTTAAAAAATTTAATTACTGACTATAAAGATTTTGTTAAAGAGTTTGTAGAAAGAAATCCTATTATGTCTAAGACTTTTTTTATTGTAGTGCCTTATGACCCTATTAATATTCCTAAGATAGGTAAAAGAGTAACTAGAGGTTTGTTTGGATTATTTAAAAAGAAGAAAGGAGTGGTTGAAGAAAAAACTGAAGATGGTCAGTTTTTAGAAAATAAGCGGCAGCTGGATTTGAGAGTGGATCAAGTAACAGCAGGACTAAATAGGGTTGGCTTGAGAGCTGTTCCTTTATCAGAAGATGAGGCTATTGAATTATTTTATAATTTTTATAATCCAGCATTAGTAGAAAAGAAAGGTGTTATTAAAAGAGATAAAAATGAAGAATGAAATTAAAAACATAATAGCGCCAGCTGCTCTAGAGGTTAGCCCTAGCTATTTAAAGTTGGGTGATAAGTATACTAAAACTATATTTATCACATCCTATCCTCGTTACTTAGCCACCGGCTGGTTCTCATCAATCATTAATGCTCCTGAATTAATGGATGTATCTATTTTTGTTCATCCGGTAGATACCGCAATTGCTTTGAAAAGTTTAAGGCGGAAAACTGCTCAAATAGAATCGCAGATAATAGAAAAAAGTGAGAAGGGGGTTGTTCGAAGTCCTAAATTAGAAACCGCTCTTCAAGACATTGAGTCTTTAAGAGATTCCTTGCAACAAGCGACTGAGCATCTATTTAATGTTTCTGTTTATATAACTATTTATGCTGATAGTGTTAATGAATTAAAAAGATTAGAGGGTAAGATCAATCACTTATTAGAAAGTCGTCTAGTTTATAGCAAGCCAGCCACCTTTCAACAGATAGAGGCCTTTAACACCACCCTGCCAATAGGAAAAGACTCTTTAATGATCACGTCTCCTTTCAACTCTTCACCAGCCTCTTCGTTTTTTCCTTTTGTTTCTGCCACATTAACTTCTGATAGCGGTGTACTACAGGGTATTAATCTTAGTAACAATACTTTGGTTATTTTCGACCGCTTTTCTCTAGAAAATGCTAACCAGGTCATCTTTGCCACCTCTGGTTCTGGTAAATCATATGCTGCTAAATTAGAAGCTTTGAGATTATTAATGACTGGAACCGATGTCCTGATTATCGATCCAGAAAATGAGTATAAGAATCTAGCAAAAGCAGTTGGAGGGAGTTTCTTTAATATCTCTCTAGCATCAAAAGATCATATTAACCCTTTTGATTTACCAATTATTCCTAAGGATAGTGATCCAACAGATACTCTAAAATCACATATAGTTAACTTAGCTGGTTTATTAAAAATAATGCTAGGGGAGATGACTCCTGAGGAAGAGGCTCTCTTGGATAGGGCTATATCAGAAACCTATGCCTCTAGAGACATAGCTCCAGGAAAAGACTTTTCTAAAGCTCAACCACCATTATTATCCGACTTAGAAACTGTTCTTAATAGCTTGACTGGTGGTCAGTCATTAGCCCAACGCCTATATAGATATACCCAAGGTAGTTATGCTGGCTTTATCAACCAACCAACCAACATTAATATACGGAATAGATTGGTTGTCTTCTCTATTAGAGATCTTGAGGAGGAGTTGAGACCTATAGCGATGTATATGATCGTTAACTTCATCTGGAGCCTAATTAAAAGTGAGTTGAAGCAACGAGTGATGATAGTTGATGAGGCTTGGTGGATGATGAAATACCCTGCTGGCGCCTCTTTTATGTTTGGATTGGTTAAGAGAGCTAGAAAATACTATTTAGGTGTCACTACTATAACTCAAGACGTTGAAGACTTCTTACAATCTCCTTATGGAAGACCGATAATTACAAACTCTGCTTTACAGATATTATTAAAACAGCAACCGGCAATGATTGATTTGCTTGCTAAGACGTTTAACCTGACAGAAAGTGAGAAGAATTTCTTACTAGACGCACCTGTGGGTGAGGGGCTGTTTTTTGCAGGCTTAAATCATGTCATTATTAAGATAGTAGCTTCTTATCTTGAGGATCAGATCATAACAACAAATCCAAAAGACTTATTAAATGAGTAAGATTGGTTTAATAGAATCTTTTATTCTAGTTAGTTTTGTTGCTATAGCCGAGCTACTAGAATTAATAGTTACTCTTGCTGTTGGACCAGGAGAGGTGGTGAAGTGGTTTATAAATATTATTGTGTGGCTTCCTGTTCAGTTCTGGTTATTGTTCAGGGGAGCGAGAGGTGATCTGTACGCTTTATCAGTATTAATTGAGTTCATTCCTTTTGTAAACGCCTTACCAATAAAAACAGCTTTATTAATTACCACTATCTATATTCACAATCACCCTGAGTCGGCCGCGGCAAAAACTGTGCATACCGCACAAGAAGTAATGCCTGTTAAAAAGCCCAGGAGGAAGCCTAAACCTAAGATTAAAAAGAAGTCTAAGGTCAGAATGGCTACTAAAGTAATTACTAAAATATGAATCGTATAATTTTAATAATTTTTATCTGTCTACTATCCTTACCAGCTCTAGCTCACGGGCAAGAGTTCTTATTCAATTGGGAGGGTGATAGTTTTGTGCCTGGTTTTTATCAAGGAAGAAGAATGCCTACTGATAATTCATCCTTAAAAATGAGTTTTGAATTAATAGAAAATGATCGCTTGTTGAATATTAAAGGTAAAAAGGTGGAGTGGTATGTAGATGGAAAATTATCCCAAAAAGGTGTTGGTTTACAAAGAATAACTGCTAATCAATTTAATGTAAGTCGTAGTGATATATTTGTTAGAGTTTTAATAAAAAATTTTAAAGGAGGTAATCTAGAAAAAAGCTTTATCATCCCTAAAACAATCCCAAAAGTTATTATTGAAAGAAATTTTATTAATAATACAATATCAGCTGGAATAAGTATTATTAAGGCATGGCCTTTATTTTTTAATATAGACGATCTATCGGATTTAAATTTCAATTGGTTTTCCAATAATATTAAACATTCTGGTGAGGATGTTGAAAGGCCTAATGTTTTAGAGCTAGATATACCAACTGACAATGGTCAATTCTCTGTTAATTTAAATATAAATGTTGTTAATAATAAAAATATAAGTGAGTCAGCTATTAAAAAAATAAATCTAACAATAAAATGAAGAAGGTTTTTATTATTATAATATTATTAGTTCTATCAACTCCTATCGCTTTTGGTCAAGGAGCTATGGAGTCAGCACTTGCTCTTGATGAAGTTGAGGAGAGGGTTGGGACAAGAAATGACTTAATGACAAGTATAGACCGAACAACGGATACAAATAGAATGAGTCATTTAAGTGGGTCTAAACTAACTACAAGAATTAGAAGAGATGCTCAAGAAATGAAGAAGGCTCTTTATGATCCATATGTTGATGTTGATGAGGTCAAAACTTATCAAATACTAAGAGGTACGTCTAGTAATTATAGAACAAGGTTAGCTGAAGAATATCTACGGATAACGGGTAACAGGTTTCAAAGTGATTTACTTCGCCTAGGAAATGATAATGGTCATGATGTTTTAAGAGGTAAGTTATTATTTAAACAAGGAACCCTCTACCCTGAGGATAGGATTGTTTTAGGTTCTGATGGGAGAGGTACTAATGAAAGGTTATTTTTTGATGAGGTGATGAGCATGAGTCTTTACCCAGAAGATAAAGCTAGGCTCAATGATAGGTGGGCTGAAAAGTATGGCTCTTCGGGTATTTTTAAGGCTAGAGCTAATGGTGGTGAGAGTAGCGTTTTAACTTATTTTTACAGCGAAGAGTCTGATGAGTCATATAGATCCACCCTTCAAGCCTTATGGGAGGGAAAGGGTGGTTTTCAAGATAATCATGCTGCTCTAACAGCATCTTGGCTAGGTATTAATCCTGCTGAGCTCGATAGAGCAGCTGCTAGGACTTATGCGGAAAGAGTTGTTGATGAGCAAATGAACAGGGGGGAGACTAGAAACGATGCTGTAATGAGAATCTACAATGAAAAACTAGCCTTTATTAGGACTGGGATGGGTAGTCTTCAGGTTACAGGCTCTGGAGAGTTAGAATGTGGACCCGATGGTCTTGGTTATAAACTTTGTGTTCCTATATTGGGAAAGGAGAAGGTGGAAAATATTGGTGGTTATATAGTTTTAATTTATCAGTTTGCTCTAGCTATATCTGGGATCCTTGCCTTTATAATGATTACTTATGGTGGTATTAGATGGACTGTTTCAGGAGGTAATGTTAGTAAAATAAGTGAAGCAAAAGAAATTATTACAAACGCTATTTTTGGACTTATTCTTTTAGCTATAGCTACTAGCATTCTATATATCATAGATCCCTCTATATTAAGTATACGAGTTGATAAATCCACCTTTACCGTAAGAGCGCCTAACTACAAGGCGCCTGTAAAACCTATACCAATTCCAGATCCAGATAGACTGCCTTCCGCGCCTTTAATTATAATTGACCCCGGTGAATCAAATAACGAATAATGAAAAAAATAATTATTACAATTTCAATCATCTTAATCGTTATTATTAGTGGTTTTATAATCTATTCATTCTTAAGCCCAAGTGACACCTTGGACTTTGAAATAATAGATTTAGTTACTGATAATTCTGAAAGCACTGATTCAGAACTAGTTTTTGAAAATAAAATAAATATTGTATCACCAGAAGAAATTTTAGGTTATTCAATTAATCCAGTCACTAAGCATGTTTACGTTGTTAATACGCTAGGTGAAATTAAAAAGATTAATAACTCGAACTCTGAAAAAGTTTCTAGTCAAAAAATTAAGGGGATTAATAAGGTTCAGTCCTCAAAAGATGGTAGGAAAATAATGATTGGATTTAACTATCCCAACCAACCAGTTTTTTCTATTTATAATATTACTGATAGCAACTGGACACCTCTTCCTAAAAATACTATCAGCGCTGATTGGCACCCAGAAAATTCTAATGAAATTATTTATTTAACTAATGATAATTTAAAGATATTAGATCTTAAAAAAAATAGGTCTAGGTCTGTTTTAAACATTAAATTAACAGGCTCTAAATTAGACTGGGTGTCGTTAAGTGAGGTGATTGTAATGGAGAGACCTACTACTAAATACAGCTCTGATGCGTGGTTGATTAATTTGAGCACTAAAAAAATTAAAAAAATAGCCTCGGGTAAAGGTTTAATGATTAATCAGAAAGACGGTTGGAGACTAAGCTTTGTTTATAATAGTAAGGGTAATGAGGTGTTTAATTTAATTAATTCAGAAACTAATAAGGTTGTTGGTTATTTTAACTTCAGAACCCTACCTTCTAAATGTGTTATTGATCAAAATAATTTTTATTGTGCTATCCCGAATCAAATACCATTGAACACATCTCTACCTAATGATTATTTGAGTAGAAAATTTATATCTGATGATATTATCCAATCTATAATGATTAGTAGTGATTCGCAATCAATAGAGTCTAAAATATTATACAAAGAAGGGGATGATTTGGTTGATGCTACTGACCTTAAAATAGTTAATGATCAGTTATATTTTATTAATCGATCTGATAATAAACTCTATAGCCTAAAGTTAGATAAGGTGATAGAGGGGGTTGTTAAGGAGGGGGTTACTGAAGAAGCTTCACAATAACACAACGACCAACTCCTTCTCCAGCGCTCTCAGTCTCCACGTCTGGACGAGTAGCTAGTTCTAAATGAATGATCCTTCTTTCGTAAGAATTCATAGCTGGTAATTTAACATCTTCCTTAGTCATAACCACTTTTCTTGCGGCAGCTTTAGCAATATCTATAATAATATTCTCTCGTTCTTTGCGATAATTATTAACATCAACAAAAACTGAGTCGTGATCATTCTTATTAGCTAAAACTTTAGATAGGTGATTGAGATCACTAATTACTCTAGGAATCCAATTCTTAAACCAATCTCCTTCGTTAATAAAGATAATTATTTTTCTTCCTTCATTATCTGAATTAATAGAAAAATCTTTAAACCCCACTAATTCCAGGATCCGTTGTATTGTTGCTTTGGTCTTCTCCATAAATCTTTTTATTAATATATAACTGCTGAGCTAAAGAAAATAAGGTTGTTGTTAACCAATAAACTCCAACAGCAGAAGGCATGTTAAACAATATAACAACTGCTAGTATTGGACCAATCCAAATCATCTTTCTACTAATTTTAACCGCTTGTGGTTCTGGCTCTCCTTTCTTAATTTTAGGAAGAGTTAGGCGACCATGCACATACTGAAAGACGGCAGCTAAAACAACAATAAGAATACTCTTATTTGATAGATCAATCAAGCCTAAGAAAGTACTGTTAACTACCTCTGGTTGAGAAACAAAGGGGTAGAGATTTTTTAACGTCTCAGATGTAACACCTAAATAAAAGACTCTATAAACCGCAATCAACACAGGTAGTTGTACAAGAATTAATAAGAAGCCTGAAAAAGGATTAACTTTATGTTGTTTATATAACTCCAACATTCTTCGCGCTTGTTCTTCGCGATCATCTTTGTGATCATGTTGTATTTTTTGTATCTCTGGTTGAAGTTTTTGTAAGAGGGTTTGATTTTTAAAACTCTTATAAAAAAGGGGGGCGAGAATAGTTCTAATAATTATAGTTAATAAAATTATAGATACACCAAAGTCTCCAATATTGTTATATAAAAAAATAAGGGTGTTAAATATAGGTTGTGTGAGAAAGGTGTTAAACATTATTTAAATAATTTATTAATTTCTTCGATTAGTTGTTCTTTAGAATTATTCTTACTAATCACAACTAAATAATCAAATGGTTTTAGTTGAGGTAATAATAATCTTACCTGATTAAATACCAATCTCTTCAATTCATTTCTTTTCACTGCTGATTTAACCACTTTTTTACTAACCATCACTCCTAACCGAGGGACATCTTTATCGTTAGTATATTTTTTTAGAGTTAAAGATTGAGAGCGTCTAACTTCTGATTTTTTACTCTTTAAATATTGAATAGGAAGCCTGTTTTTCTTGGCTAACATTTAAACAGTAATGTTTTTTCTACCCTTTTGACGACGGCTTTTTAACACTCGTCGACCACCCGGGGAGGCGCTTCTTTTTAAGAATCCGTGGACTCTTTTTCTCTTTCTTTTTTTAGGTTGATATGTTGTTGACATAATAATTATTTATAGCAGAAAATATAGTTTTCCACAACTCATCCACATGTTATTAATTTAGGTCTTATTTCATTGAAATTTTGACGAGATGCGAAGAGTGATTAAAATGATGATATGGATCTAAATCAGTTTTGGGAAAAAGCCTTAGGAGATATTGAGCTTCAAGTTTCAAAACCTAACTTTGTTACTTGGTTTAAGAATAGTAGGGTAATTGATAAACAAGACGGTTTAGTGGTTATTGGTCTACCAAATAACTTTGCTAAAGAATGGGTGGAAAAGAAATACGACAAAGTCATCTTAGGTTCTTTAAGATCGTTAGATGAGAAGGTTAAAAAGGTGGAGTTTATCATCCACTCCCAAAACAAGCCTCTTGTGCCAAGTAATCTTTCTGAAAAAGCTGTTGCTGATAACGAAACTCAATTAAGTTTTACTGAATTTAAGATTGACCCCGAAACAAACCTTAATCCCCAGTACACTCTTCAGTCATACGCTGTTGGATCAACAAACGAATTAGCTTATGCCGCGATAACTGCCATCCTCGCTTCGATAGGTAACAAATACAACCCTCTCTTTATCTACGGGGGAGTGGGTGTTGGTAAAACTCATTTAATACAGGCGGCTGGCAATGAAATAAAAAGGAAGTCTAAGGGAAATGTTAAGGTTAGGTATGTTTCCTCAGAAAAATTCACTAATGATGTTATTTGGGCGATGAGAAACAAACGAATGGATACTATGAAGTCTAAGTATCGAAATGTAGATGTTTTAATTATTGATGATATTCAATTCATTGGCGGTAAAGAAAAGACTGAGGAAGAGTTCTTTCACACCTTCAATGCTTTGTTCGAACAAAATAAACAGATCATCCTATCCTCTGATAGGTCTCCTAAGTTCATTCCCGTCCTTGAGGAGCGCTTGAGCTCACGTTTTGAGGGTGGAATGACGGTTGATATATCATCACCTGATTTCGAGCTTAAGGTGGCTGTTTTACGCAATAAGTTAGAAGAAAAGGGTATTGAGTTAAGTAATGAGGTTATAAACGCTATCGCTAGTAAAACTCAAAAGAATTTAAGAGAGTTAGAAGGTATATTAAATAAGGTTTTATTTTATAAAGAGGTTAAAAAAGAAGAGGTTAGTGCTAAAACCCTTGATCAAATAATCGATAATATAGTTCAAAAACCAGCTAAAACAACTAGTCCTGATCAAATAATGAAGATAGTCTCTAATTTTTTTGAGATATCTATTAACGATATAATCAGCCGCTCTAGAAAAAAGGAGATTGTTGAGCCTAGACAGGTGTCTATCTACCTCTTGAGAGATATATTAGGCTTATCTTACCCTTATATTGCTGATAAATTAGGAAAAAGAGATCATACTACTGCTATTTATGCTTATAATAAAATAAAGAAGGAGATCTTAAAAAATCAGATGTTAAACCAAAAAATAATCATGATTAGAGATATTATAGATAAGGGATAACTTATGGATAAGCTGAGGATTACTGGTGAGTGAGTTCTGGATAAAAAGTTAGTAAAAACAACTCTACTCAACAAGGTTAAAAGATATCCTATACTTATTACTCTTCTATCCGAGTTTAATCCACAGGAAGTAAACAGGTTGTTGCGCAGAAAAAAATATTTTTAATTCGATTATAAAAGGGTTATAATATGTTATTCACAAAAAAGGTCCTACACTACTAACTACTACTACTATTAATAATTAATATATAAATATATTAGTAATATGAAGGTTGTTATCTTAAAAAGTAATTTAAAAGGTGGATTGTCGTCAGTCGAGAGAGCTATAGGAGAGAGTTCTAATTTACCAGTTCTTAGAAACGTCTTATTAAAGACTAATGGTAATAAGATTAATATTTCAACAACTAATTTAGAACTAGCTATCACTAAAACTGTTTCAGGAAAGATTATCGAAGAAGGAGGTTTAACGATTCCTTTCAGTACTTTAAATAATATTGTTAACAATACTACTCAAGAGAGAGTTAGTTTAGAAAAGGATGGAAATAATTTTATTTTCAAGACAGATAATTACGAAGCTAAAATACAAGGACTTAAAGAAGATGAATTTCCAGTTATTCCTAAGATTAAAAGTGAAAACTGTATAGAGTTCAATCCGGTTATATTAAGAAAAGCTGTTAATAAAGTTATTAGTGCTGCTCAGATGTCAGAAATAAGACCAGAGATTAGTGGGTTATTACTTGATTACCAAGTAACTCAAATAAAATTAGTAGCAACGGATAGTTTTAGGCTCGCAGAAAAGAATATTAGCGCCAATCAATTCAAGTCTGATATAAACCACAGCTTTAAGGTAATCGTTCCGCTAAAGACCGTTCAGGAGGTCTTAAGGGTATTTAGCGATGATGAACCAATCAAACTTTTTATAGACGACAATCAAATTCTTTTTAAGAACAATAATTTACAGATCATTTCTAGATTGATTGATGGTGAGTATCCGGATTATGAACAGATTATCCCTAAAAGTATCGAAACTGAATTAAGTGTTAATAAGGAGCATTTTATAAACGCTGTTCGCTTAGTTAGTACTTTTAGTGGAAAAAATAATGATGTTAATCTAGCGCTTAAAAACAATAAGGTGATGGAAGTTTATTTAGCTAATCAGATGTTGGGAGAAAATAATTACATGATCCCCACCAAAACTGACGGAAAAGATTTTGAAAATGTTTCTTTTAACTGGCGTTATCTAATTGATGGCTTGAAAGTTATAGATTCTGAAAATCTAATCTTTGGAGTTAATGGTAATAATCGTCCAGCGGTAATTAAGTCAGCTGATGACACTTCTCATTTTTATATCTTAATGCCAATCAAGGCTTAGATTATCTAGAGTAGATAATTATCTCTTCTCTTATTTCTTTATTATTACTATCGGTAGCTTTAATCTTTAGAATGTTTTGGGATTTAATACTATTAAGATTAAAATTTTCTTGGTAAATATATTCTGGTCCAAAATTACCAGACCTCTGACTTATTAACTTGTTGTTAAGATAAACTTCTACGTTCTTAATCTCATGAGATGAATTTATAACAGCTCTTACAGAGAAATCTTTATTGATAAAATTACCGTTAACAGGCTTTTCTATCTTAATGGATAATTTTTTAGTATTAAGCGATAAATTTTTTACTTTATCAGGGTTGTTTTGAATCCACTCCACCAAGGATTTTTCCCAATTATCATACTGAGAGTCACGACGTGGATTAACTGGCACTGATCCATCGGGGTTACCTTTGTTGACGTAATGAAGGATGTTATGAATTTCACCATCAATAACATACTCACCTCGTAAGATAGGTTTTTGAACGTTAACTGGTTCAGGTCTTTCAAAAACCTCCATTGGTCTATCAGCTAGCACTTCTTTCAAGAAGGCGTTCCAAATAGGTAGAGCGGCTAAAATAGAACTACCTCTTTGTTGCATGGGTGTATTGTCGTTATTACCAACCCAAACACCCGTTACTAAAGATGTGGTGTATCCCATAGCCCATGCATCGTGATATTCATTAGTAGTTCCAGTTTTTAAAGCTACCTCTTGATTAGGGAAAGTAGTTAAATGAAGACTACTTTGATAAAGTTGTCGCCTAACTTCTATATCGGTAAGAATATCATTTATTAAACGAGCGTATTGAGGATTAACAACCTCATCAACATCATCTTTAAACTCTTCTAACACCTCTCCCTTACTATCCTCAATTTTTAAAATCATTGATTGTTCGTGTTTTAAACCATCTTGAGCAAAGACGGAGTACGCACCAACTAAGTCGATTAACTTAACCTCACCACCACCAAGAGCAAGAGAGAGACCATAACGACTTCTTTCGGTGAGGGTTGTGATACCAAAATCAGCAGCAGTCTTTAAGGTGCTTCCAACACCAGCTAGGTAAAGAACCTTAACAGAAGGTACGTTCATAGATTGAGCTAAAGCATTTCTTAGATTAACCGGACCCCTAAACTGATTATCAAAGTTGTGAGGCATGTAGCTTCTTTTTCCAGTGGTATCAAAATCTACTTGAGTATCAAAGATAACTGTTTCAGGAGAAAAGCCTTTTTTAAAAGCAGTAACATAAGCAAAGGGTTTGATAGCGGAACCAGGTTGTCTCAATCCTTGAACAGCAACGTTGAAATTACCATCGTTATCGGTGTCAAAATAATCTTTAGACCCCACTAAAGCTAATATTTGACCAGTATTAGCATCTTGAGCTACTAAGGAGGCGTTTTTACCATTATATAGATTAGTATTTCTTTCAGCCCCCTCCCTAACAACTCTTTCAGCTATTTGTTGCATGTCCCAATCCAAGGTTGAGATAACTTTTAAACCGGCTTTTTGAACAAAATCTTCACCATACTTATTATTCAAATATTCTTGGAGAGTAATAACAAAATGAGGAGCTTTAATTCCTATAGTATGAGGAGAGAATTCTAATTTTTCTTCTTTAGCTTCTTCATATTCTTCTTCTGTAATATAACCAGCAACTTTCATTTGTTTTAGAGTGTGGTTTTTTCTACTCATTAGAACATCAACATGAGTTCCGTAGGGCGAGTAGTAACTAGGAGCTCTTGGAAGACTAGCTAAAAGAGCCGCTTCATTTATGGATAGGTCTTTAGCATTTTTTTCAAAAAATGTTTGAGCAGCAGCCTCAATACCATAGGCGTTAGAGCCGTAAGGTATCTGGTTGAGGTAGAGATTTAAAATATCATCCTTAGAATATCTTTTTTCTAAACGCAAAGTAAGAATTAACTCCTTAACCTTTCTAGATATAGTTCTTTCAGGAGTAAGAAAAGCATTCTTAGCTAATTGTTGGGATATGGTAGAACCACCTTGAACTATCCGACCACTTCTCAAATTAACTAGAAAAGCCCTAGCTAAAGATTGCCAATCAATACCAGCGTGTTCATAGAATTTTATATCCTCAATAGAAACAGAAGCATGTTTTACATAATCCGGAATATCGGAGTAAGGGATAACAGTTCTTTTTTCTTCTCCATGAATCTCATAAAGTAACGTTTCACCAGTTCGATCAAAAATTTTTGTTGATTGGTTTACTTGCCGTTGATCAAACAACTCAGGATCAGGAAGGTTTCTAGTAATAATGAAAAAGTACCCAAGAGACCCTAGGGCAAAAATAACGAATATTAAAAATAAATATTTAAATAACTTTTTCATCCTCTAAAAATCCCGTCATAAGACGGGATAATAATCTTTGTATGATTTCGATTAATAATCTTCATTACCTTCTTCTAGTGTATCATCATCTACCTCATCTTCATCCATTAAATCATCATCACTCATTTCATCCATTTCATCATAGACACCATCCTCAATGTCTTCAGTGTGATTACTTAGTGAGAAGGAAACTTTATATTCAGTCATATAATAACTTTATTATCGAGAATAATACGACCTTTTATTTATTTATTAGCGTAATTAAAATGAAGTATAACTAACTTATATTACGTGTCAAGTTAGCGGCTGTGATTGAAATTGCTATAGCATCAGTGACATCGTCAATTAATTTTACAGGAGGTATTTGAAGTATAGAAAAGACCATCCTAGCCACAGCCTTTTTATCAGACAAACCATAACCTGTGACGGATAATTTAACCTCTTGAGGGTTATGCTCTGTAAGGATTATATTCTGTTTTAGAGAGAGGTATATTAAAACGCCACGAGCTTGAGCAACCTCTATGGCGGTCTTCACATTTCTAGAAAAAAATATTTTTTCTATAGCTACTAGATCGGGTTTAAGTTCTTTTAATACTTTTTTGTAATCGTGAGCAAGAAAGGTTAGTTTGTGATTTATGTCTTTTTCTTTTACCTCAATCAACCCGTAGTCAATCAAGGTTAACTTAGAACCATTTTTTTCAATAAGACCATAACCACAACGAGATGATCCAGGATCAACACCGAGAATTCTCATTAGCTTTTAGCGTTAGTTGTTATGTTTTGCACGTCAGAGTGTTCTTCTAAAACATCAATAAGTTTATTTAAAGAATCTTTTTCTCTAGAAGATATTTCTTGAGGGAATTTAGGTTCGTTATTTTCAAAAGCCCATTGGACACTACCAACTTCAGCTATCTTGCAATCGTGCTTACTCAATAAGTGGCGAATTTCAGCGATGGTTCTATTACTGTTATCGGTAATAACCTTGATTAACATAGCTACACCACCTGGGCCATAAGCCTCAATTAATAATTCTTTTAAGTCTTTATCTTTAGCTCCTTCTATAGCTCTCTTGATATTATCATTAGGAACGTTATTTTCTTTAGCTTTTTCAACTAAGCTTTTTAATTGAGAGTTAAATTTAGGGTCGATTTCTTCGCGAGCAGCAGCTGAAATAGCTTTTAATATTTTAGAAAAAGTTTGGCTACGCTTTTTATCCTTAGCCTCTTTTTTATGTTTAATAGTTTTCCATTTAGAGTGACCGGACATGTTTTTATATATAACTTGAATGCTTATAAAAATAAACCCTCCTCCCTAAGTAGGGAGGAGGGGGTGGTCCGAAAAAAAAGATAACTACTCTTTTCGGAAGTTGGATTTAGAATCGACATCAAGTCGATACTTGTGTTTACCGATCTGAGTTGCGGAAGCGAAGTTAGACTCACTTCGCTTAACACTGCTGTGGAAGGCACTACCAACACAATGATTGTTAGCACCCACCTGGAAACCAGCACCAACAGCACAACCACTCATCATGATCGTCAACGCGACCAAACCCAAATAAAATACCCTCTTCATATTAACTCCTTTTCAAAAGAGGTTTGAGGAACTGGGCATATTATTACACATAAATATAATTTAGTCAATACCCGATAAACACCTAAAGTCAACCACTTTATTTTTTGTTTGAAAACGGCTAGGATAATAGCGATGGCTTCAGCAATTGAGGAACAATTAGTTAAGATAAAAAGAGATTCAGAGGAAAGAGATGTTAAAAGAAAAGCTGATGAACTTGGGTTAGATTATTTAGATCTTTCAACTAAAGTAATTAGTAATACAGCTCTAGAAACTTTATCAAAAGACGTTGCTGAAGCGGCTCAGGTAATACCAGTTGAGCTAAAAGGTCAGGATTTAGCTTTAGCGGTCATTGATCTAAAAAATAATAAGACTCAAGAGGTTGTGAGTGATTTAAAAAGCAAGGGTTTCAATCTTGCTTTTTATTTATCTTCAAAAAGCTCTATAAAAAAAGCCCTAAAAAGTTATGATAATTTACCTAAAAAACGAGGTGAGATAACAGGCGAGGTTGATGTAAAAGAAAGTAATTTAGAAGAGGTAGCTAAAAAATTAACGAGCTTAAAAATAATAACAGAAGAGATAGAGAGTTTTAATACTAATCAACAACCAATCGGTAGTGTTTTAGAAATGATTTTAGCTGGAGCTATTACTACTAAATCATCTGACGTTCACTTTGAACCAAGTATAGACAAGATTAAGATTCGTTACAGAATAGATGGTGTTTTAAATACTATTGTTAATGATTTTTCTACTTCTTTATATAAAAGCTTATTATCTAGAATTAAATTATTAACTGGTTTAAAAATTGATGTTAGTGGTAAATCTCAAGATGGTAGGTTTTCTATAGCCTTTGGAAATAAAGATGTTGAGTTAAGAGTTTCTATCCTGCCATCAGAGTATGGTGAGACGGTGGTAATGAGGGTCTTAGACCCAGATTCTATTAACATATCTTTAGAAGACTTAGGATTGCGTAAGGATGATCTAGATATTGTAACAATTGAAATTCAAGAACCAAACGGAATGATTTTAAATACTGGACCTACTGGGTCGGGAAAAACCACCACTCTTTATAGTTTCTTAAAACAACGTCATTCATCTGAGATTAAAATAATCACAATTGAGGATCCTATTGAATATAATATTGAAGGAATTGAACAAACCCAAGTTGATGAAGAGAGGGGTTACACTTTTTCTAACGGCTTGAGTGCGGTAATGAGACAGGATCCGGATGTTATTTTAATTGGTGAGATTAGAGATGCTGAGACGGCAAATACCGCTGTTCAATCTGCCTTAACAGGACACCTGGTTTTTTCTACGGTTCACGCTAATGAGGCGGCTGGATCTATTCCTAGATTATTAGATCTAAATATTAAACCAACTAGTATTGGACCAGCTTTAAATATGATAATGGCTCAACGATTGGTTCGTAAGTTGTGTGAGAATTGTAAAAAACAAACAGAGGTTGATGATGAGATGAGGGTAAAGATCGCTCACTTATTAGCAATATTACCAGAAAGAGTAGATAAGGTTAGTTATCAAACACCAACTCTATTTGAAGTGGTTGGTTGTGAAAAATGTAATCAAACAGGTTATAAAGGTCGGGTAGGTATTTTTGAGCTGTTACAAGTTAAACAGGAAATAGAATCACTAATAGAAAAAGAGGCTAGTGAAACAGAGTTACAAGAGTTTGCATTGAAACAAGGAATGGTAACAATGCAACAAGATGGATTATTGAAAGTATTAACCGGAATAACAACCTTAGAAGAGATTAAGGCTGCGACAGGTAGTCTGAACTTTTAAAATAAAAAAAATAAAGACCATTGATCTGTGGGCGTTGCCCCCGGAAGGACTAAAAATCTTTTATTGGATAAAAGAGTCAGAGTTTAATCGAGGAATAGTCGAGCCGTAGCTTGACTACCCGAAGTATCTAAAATAAACTCCCTGCCCACAGATCAATGACCTTTATTTAACGGCGTTATTCTATCACGAGGAAATGATTTTGTCAAATTTTTATGGATAATTTAACTATCGATGGTGTTTTACGTCCTGTAGATTGGGATGATTATGTTGGACAAGAGAAGATTAAAATTAATCTGCGGATTATTTTGGATGCTGCTAAAAAAAGAGGAGAAGCTTGTGATCATTTATTGTTTTATGGTCAGGCTGGTTTAGGAAAGACAACTTTAGCTAATTTAGTAGCTAAGGATCTAGGCTTTAATCTTAAAGTGACCTCTGGGCCAGCTTTAGAGAAGATGGGAGATCTTGCGGCTGTGTTAAGTAACTTAGAAGAGAATGATGTTTTGTTTATTGATGAGGCTCATCGATTAAACAAATCCATTGAAGAGGTTTTGTATCCAGCGATGGAAAGTCGCAAGCTTCATTTAGTGATTGGTAAGGGGCCAGGAGCTAGGACAGTAGCTTTGGACCTACCATCTTTTACTATTATAGCCGCTACAACTCGACCTCATTTATTATCTGGCCCTTTACGCTCTCGTTTTGGAGCCTCTTTCAAGTTAGATTTCTATGACCTAAAGGATATCTGTAGAATTGTTAAAAGATCAGCCCAGGTTTTAAATATGAACATGAGTGATGAGGCTGTTGAGGCTTTAGCAAGGTCATCTAGGTCAACTCCTCGAGTAGCTAATCGTTTGTTGAAGAGGGTAAGAGACTTTGCGGATGTTCACGATATTAAACAAGTTGATAAAGCAACGGCTTTAAACACTTTAAATTTGTTAGAAATTGACAATATGGGATTAGAGCCGATGGATAGGAGGTTGTTAGAGGTGATAATTGATAAGTTTGACGGTGGTCCAGTAGGAATTAACTCATTAGCCGCTGCTTTAAATGATGATGTGGGAAATATAGAAGATGTTTATGAGCCTCACTTACTATCAATAGGGTTTTTAGTTAGAACCTCAACGGGAAGAGTGGTAAGAGAAGCTGCTTATCGTCACCTGGGTCGTGAGATTTCTGAAGAAAAATTAATATGATAACTAAAGGGGTAGTTGAAACTAGAAAAATAGCTCAAGAATTAGCTAAAAAATCAAAAGGTAGAATTTTTGCTTTAGTTGGTGAGTTGGGAGCGGGTAAGACAACTTTTGTACAAGCCTTTCTTAAGGCCTTAGGTGTAAAAGGAAGGGTTATGAGCCCAACTTTTGTAATTATGCGCAATTATCAATTAAAAGATGGTCGTAAGGTGTACCATTTGGATGGTTATAGAATTAAAGAAGATAAAGAGCTGGTAAGTTTGGGTTTTAAAGATTTAATTAAAGATCCTAATAATATTATTTTAATAGAGTGGGCGGATAGGGTTAAAAAACTTTTACCACCAGAGACTATTTGGTTAGAATTTGAACACGGTAAAAATTCTAAAGAAAGAATTATTAAAATTAAGAAATGAAAACTTTATTATTAATAGATAATCACGCTTTAATTTATCGTTTTTTTCACGCTCTACCACCTCTTACTAATCCTAAGGGAGAGGCGAGTGGTGCTATCTATGGTTTGTCGAGCGTTTTGTTAAAAATAATAAAAGAACAGCGACCAGACTATATTGCTGCCGCTTTTGATTTACCAGGAAAGACTTTTAGAACTGACTTATATGATCAGTATAAGATTCATCGACCAACCATGCCTAATGATTTGCAGCCGCAAGTAAAAAAGGCTCGTGAGCTATTCAATGTCTTTGGAATTAAGACTATTGATCAGGAGGGTTTTGAGGCTGATGATGTGATTGGTTCGTTAGCTAAGAAGTTTAAAGATGAGAAAGATTTAGTAGTGATCATCCTTTCTGGGGACTTAGATGTTCTACAGTTGGTTGTTGGTGAAAAAGTAGTGATTCAGTTTTTAAAGAAAGGAATTACCGAGACAAAACTTTATGATGAAGAGGCTGTGATAGAGCGTTATGGCGTAACACCAAAACAATTACCAGACCTTAAAGGTTTATTAGGCGATACCTCGGATAATATTCCTGGTATTAAGGGAGTGGGTCCAAAAACCGCCAGCCCTTTAATAGCTAAATACGGTGATCTTGATGGTTTGTTTGAGAATCTCTGGGAGCTACCAGAAAAGATCGGAAATAAACTAGAGAATCAAAAAGAATCAGCTTTATTTTCTAAAGACCTAGCTACCATTAGGGTTGATATTCCTCTAAACTTTTCTTTGGAGGATTTAAAAAGAGAGTCTTTGAGTAGGGATAAGATTAAAGATTTTTTTGAAGAAATGGGTTTTAATAGCTTAATTAAAAGATTGGATAATATTATTGATTAATGAATCAGGAGATAAAAAATAAAATAGCTAATTGGCTACTTAATCCCGACAATCCTATAGATAATAAAGAGGAGTTGCCTAACAAGCTTAAGAAAGAAGGTTTAGAAAATATATTTAATGAGATTGAGCTACCCTTAGTTGATGTTTTGAGGTCAATGGAGGAATTAGGGATAAAAATTAATAAGAATGAAGTTAAAAAACTTTTAACTAAATACAATAAGGAGCTAAAGGTATTAGAGAAAAAAATTTATAAGGAGGCTGGTGAGGAATTTAATATAAATTCACCCCAACAACTTTCTAAAATATTATTTGAGAAGCTGGATATTGAGCCAAGAGGGAGAGCAACAAAGAGCGGTTTGCACTCAACTAGAGCAGAGAAGTTACAAGAATTAAAAGAAGAGCACTCAATTATTAACTTAATAATTAAATACAGAGAGTCATTTAAAATAAAATCCACTTATCTAGAACCATTATTTAAATTAGGCGATCGCGTGCACACTACTTTTCTTCAGACTAGCACTGCTACAGGAAGACTAAGTTCTCAAAATCCCAACCTTCAAAACATTCCTTCTGTAGTTAAAAAAGTTTTTATAGCTAGCTCGGGATATGAGTTGGTTTCCTTAGACTACTCACAAATTGAATTAAGAATTCTAGCTGGTTTGAGCAACGACCCAAAGATGCTCAAGGCCTTTAAAGCAGATCAAGATATTCATCGTCTTACAGCGAGTCAGGTTTTTGACATACCTCTTGATAAGGTGACGTCAGAAGAAAGAAATATGGCTAAAACACTTAACTTTGGAATTGTTTATGGAATGGGGGCGGTTGCTTTTGCTCGTAGTAGTGGCTTAAGTAGAAAAGAAGCTCGTCATTTTATTGAAGAATATTTTTCTGATTTTAAAAAAATAAAAAAGTGGCAAGAAGAAGTTAAGGAGAGGGCGAGAAAAAATGGTTACGTTGAGAATCTCAATGGTAGAAAGCGTTGGTTGCCAGCCATTACCTCTACAAACAAGTTTTTATCTTCCGAGGCTGAGCGAGCAGCAATTAATATGCCGATTCAAAGCTTAGCGGCAGACATTATTAAGTTGGCCATGATTAAGGTTCATCAACAATATAAAAATGACGATGTGAGACTTCTTTTATCAATTCATGATGAATTGTTGTTTGAGATTAAGAGTGATAAAGTTAATAGTGTAGTTAAAAAAATCACTCAAATTATGGAATCGGTTTATAATTTTCCGGTGCATCTTAAAGTTGATGTGTCAGTAGGAAAAAATTGGGCTGATCTTTAATAAAGACTTTGTTTTTTAGAAAGAAAGAAAAAATAGAAGAAGATTTTTCTTGGTCACCTGACCAAGGGCTGCTTAGCGCTTTAATAACGGGTTTGGAGGAAGGAGTTATTGTTTATGATAAAGATTTTAGGGTTTCTAATTTTAATAAAGCAGCGGAAGACATCTTTGAAACTAAGGCTAGTGAAGTGGTTGGAAGAACCTTCTCTTTAACTAAGGCTAAAAGCTTTAAATCAAAGACCTTAGCCCAAGCTATATTTCCCTCTTTAGCTCCTACAGTCATTAGAAGATCTGAACCAGGTACTTATCCTCAGATAATAGAGGTTTCTTTAGAAAATCCTGTTAAAGAGTTGCGCATAGTTACTCATAAGGTGGAGGATGATCTGGGTAAGACGTGGGGTTTTATTAAGGTGATTAAAGATAGAACTAGAGAATTAGAATTGCTAAGAGCTAAAAGTGATTTTATAACAATTGCCGCTCACCAACTACGAACACCAACCACAGCTCTTAACTGGGCGTTAGATAGTTTGAATAAAGATAAGAATTTAAGTAAAGAGAGTAAGGGGGAGTTAAAGATTGCTCGACAGACAGCTAAAAATCTTCTTAATACTATTAATGATTTAATTAATATTACTCAAATAGAGGAGGGTAAATTTGGTTATAGTTTTAAGAAGTTAGAGCTAAACAAGTTCTTATCCAAATTATTATCTGATGCTGATGTGATAGCAAAAGAGTATAAGGTTAAGCTTTATTACAAGCGTCCAAAATCAAAAGAGGTTTTTGTTAGTGCTGATAAGGCTCGCTTAGGATTAGCAATAGCTAATCTTATTGATAATGCTATTAAATATAATGTCCCTAATGGTCAGGTAATTATTGGTTTAAAAAAACTACCCAATAAGCCTATGGTAGAAATTAGCGTTCAAGATACTGGCGTAGGTATTCCAAAGAGTGATATTGGTAAATTATTTACCAAGTTTTTTAGAGCAAAAAATATTGAACAATATGGCGTTGAGGGTTCTGGCTTAGGGCTCTTTTTAACTAAGAATATTATTGCTCGTCATGGAGGAACTATTAGAGTTGAGTCGGTAGAGAATAGAGGAAGTACTTTTTATTTCACCTTACCCACCGATTCTAAATTAATACCTTTAAAAAAATTAGAATAATACATGCCCGAGTTACCAGAGGTGCAAACAACTATTGATGGTTTAAATAAAAAGATCCGCCAAAGGCGGATTATTTCTACTTGGAATGATTGGCCTAAGTTTAGTTCAGTAGAAAAAACCCAAGGGCATACTATTAAAAAAATAGAACGGATTGGTAAGAATATTCTCTTCTATTTTACGGACCCACACATTTTATTAGTACATATGAAGATGACGGGTCATTTGTTGGTAGGAGAGTGGAAAATAGGAAGAGATGGGGTGATCCCTATAAAACCCAAGGAGATGAAAGAGAGAATAAATGGCTTTATTCATTTTATTTTAGTTTTAGACGATGGGAAGATGGTGGCTTTTTCTGATGTTAGAAAATTTGGAAAAGTGGTCTTTGGTACTTTAGATGAGATAGAAAATTTACCAGAGCTGAAGAAGCTTGGGCCTGATGCTTTAAAAATATCCCTTAAGGATTTTTCAGAGAGAGTTCTTAAGAAGAAGAAAACCATTTATCAAACATTATTAGATCAAGATGTGGTAGCGGGCATTGGTAATATTTATGTTAGCGAGATTCTTTGGCAGGTTAAGGTACACCCTTTAACACCTGCTAATAAATTAAACAAAGATCAATTAAAGGAGATGTGTAAAGCTACTAAACAGATATTATCGAAGGCGGTTAAATTTAGAGGCACCTCGGTAGATGATTATAGAGACGCTTCAGGAAAGAGAGGTGGTTATGCTGACCATCGTTTAGCTTATGGAAGAGAGGGTGAGGGGTGTAAGAGATGTGAAGTAAAAATGAAGAGAGCTAAGAAAGGAGGGAGGTCCTTTCATTATTGTCCGGATTGTCAGAAGCTCAATTAAATATCTAATCGTTCGCATTTTTGGTATAATAGAAGCCAATGATTATATATCTTCACGGCCCTGATTCGTATCGACGTCAGCAAAAACTTAAGGAAATAGTTAGAGAGTATAAGAAGAGACATTCTAGCTTAACAATTGAGCGTTTTTATTTTGATGAAGGAAAAGAGGAGTCTGTTAAATTTACAAACTTTGTTAAGGGGCAGTCTTTATTTGGTGGTCATCGTTTAGCAATAACTTCTAACGTGGGAGTTATTAAAGAAAAGAACGTTATTGAATTATTTAAAACCTTATCAGAGGAAAAAGAGGTGGTAATACTTATCTCAGAAGAAAAGACTCTTAATAAGGACTTCTCCTTTCTTGCTAAAGACCCGGTGATTAACCAAGAATTCAAGGACCTTACATCAACCCAAATTCATCTATTTATTAAACAAGAGGCTGTAAAAAGAAAGCTTTCTTTATCGTCGTCTGATATTGGTATGATTGCTGAAACTTATAGAAATGATAATTGGGGGATTGTAACAGAGTTAGACAAGTTAGCTTTAGGAGGGTCAGTTACCCAATCATTACCACAAGCCAGCCTTTTTCAAATGTTATTTAAATTACAAAAGAGATTTCCTCTTAATGTGAGGATGTCTACCCTAGAAAAGTTATTGGTAGATGAAGATTCAGCTAAAATATTTAATTTGTTAGCATATCAAAAAAACGTCGCAGCTAGAGATGTTTTTGCTAACTACGACGTTTTGGTGAAGTCTGGTAAGTTGGATTATGAATCGGTTTTACTAGACTTAGCGATTCTTTGAGTTAAGCGAGACTTAAGTCTGCTAGCTCTATTCTTATGAATAAGATTTTTCTTAGCAGCTTTATCTAGCTTCTTATAAACACCAGAAAGCATTTTGGTTGCTTCCTCCGGCTTGCTTTCAGCAGCTTTTTTAAAGTCTCTAACAACTTCTTTAAGAGCCTTTTTCTGTGACAAATTACGCGCACGTCGATGTTGGCTTTGTCTTAAAGATTTCTTAACTGATTCTGTATTAGGCATATAGAGAGATGATAGGGAAAAAAATTAAGTTAGTCAACATTAAAATTACTAACCATAATAGGTTTATTTAATTCTTGGGGAGTAATGCCGCTTTTTTTATTAAACCTTATCTGAGCCAGACGACGTCTTTTAGTCTCGTTTAAAGTTTGTTTAATAGAGTTGGTTAGAAGATCAGCATAAAGAATAACTTGGCCTTTAGTGGAGCGAGCTGCTCGACCAGCCATTTGAATAAGGCCTCGATAGTTACGAAGAAAACCCTCTCTATCAGCGTCTAGGATGGCAACTAGACTTACCTCAGGTAGGTCTAGGCCCTCACGTAACAAGTTAACACCAACTACTACATCTATTTCACCGCGACGCAAAGAAGCTAAAACCTCTGGGCGTTTTAAGGTTTTAATTTCTGAATGAAGATATGTTGCTTTAATACCTTGGTCTAAGAGGTACTCGGTTAAATCCTCAGCCGATCTCTTAGTTAGAGTGAGTGCTAGACAGCGTTCGTTTTTGGATACACGAGCCTTAATTTCTTTTAATAAATCTACTACCTGAGTTTGAGCTGGTCTAATAGATATTTTAGGATCTAAGATACCAGTAGGTCTTACCATCTGTTCAACAATACAACTACCTTTCTTAGCCTTTTCTAGTTCATAGTCGCCAGGGGTAGCAGAAACATAAATAGTTTGATCAATTTTTTCTTCAAACTCTTCAAAGCGTAGTGGGCGATTGTCTATAGCAGAAGGTAGGCGGTAGCCGTAGGCTATTAAAGAATCTTTTCTTTTTGAGTCACCAGCTTGCATAGCTCTTAATTGAGGGATGGTGATGTGAGATTCATCAACTATTAATAGAAAGGGCTTAGGCATATAATCTAATAGCGTAAGAGCAGGTTCGCCTGGTTTACGAAAATCAAAGTGACGAGAATAGTTTTCAACGCCATTAACGTAGCCTTGTTTCTTTAACATCTCAATATCAAACAAAGTCTTTTTTTCTAGACGCTCAGCTTCTTCAAGTCTACCGTCTGATTGAAATTTTTTAACTCGTTCTTCCATTTCACTTTTAATATTTTGCAAAGCAAGATTGAATTGATGTTGAGGAGTTGTCCAGAATTTAGCGGGGTAAATATCTAACTTCTTTTTATTCTTACCATCTATTTTAATAGAGGTAATTTTTTTACGATTCATTTCAAGCTCTACTTTTTCATCTGTGACAAGATGAATAATTATTTTGCCAGTTCCTAATCTATTAGTGTTTAAAATATATTCACCTGGAACAATTTTATCGCGACTACGAACGTATTGAAGTAGCCCTAGGTGGTGAGATAAATCTTTATTACTAATAACCCCACCAATTCTTAATTCTAAACGAGCCTTTTTATAATTATCGGGACTACCGATGCCATAAATACAGGAGACAGAAGCAATAACTAGAGAGTCTTTTCTAGTAAATAGATTTTGAATAGTAGCGTGACGTAGTTTATCGATCTCTGAATTGATACGGGCGTCTTTTTGAATGTAAGTTTTATCTACTGGTAAATAAGCTTCGGGTTGGTAGTAGTCGTAATAGGAGACAAAATAGTTAACGGAGTTTTTGGGGAAAAATGATTTGAATTCTTGGTAGAGTTGAGCGGCTAAAATTTTATTAGGAGAAATCACTAGAGTTGGCATATTTAATTCTTCGATAGCTGAAGCTATGGTAAAGGTTTTACCAGACCCAGTCACACCTAATAGGACCTGGTTTTTGTGGTCCTTTCTAACTCCTTCGACGAGTTTTTTAATAGCTTGTGGTTGGTCGCCTCCAGGTTTGAAGGGTGATACCAGCTTAAACTTCATAAGGACCCATATTATAAAGGAAAAATGGCTTTTTGTCATCTAGAGTTGTTATCTAAGGCCTCGTTCTATACTATATAGGTATGATTTATCGTTTATCAGGGGAATTAGTGTCTAAAAAGGAGAATTTTATAATTATTGATGTTAACAAGGTTAATTACAAAGTATTCGTATCACCCAAAACTCATCAAGCCTTACCAGCAAATGGAGAAGAGTCACAGATCTATACTTACTTAAATGTAAAAGAGGATGCCTTAGATTTGTATGGCTTTCTAACTGAGTCTGAACTAGGATTCTTTGAAAAGCTGATTAGTATTAGCGGTGTTGGTCCTCGCTCAGCTTTAGGGGTGATGGCAGTAGCTCCAGTTGACCAGTTGATAGCAACTATTAATGAAGGTAAGCCGGAGTTGTTGACTCGTGCCTCAGGAATTGGTAAAAAAACGGCAGATAGAGTGGTTCTAGAATTGAGAGGTAAGGTGGCTGCTATAGGAACGGAAAATGTGGTGAGGGCTATGGAGTCTGATATTGAATTAGAGGAGGCTTTGATAAGTTTGGATTATAGCAAGGCTCAAGCTAAGAAGATAACCGCTCAAATTGATCCTAAACTAACAAGATTAGAGGATCGTCTGCGAGCTGCTCTAAAGAAAATAGAAAAATGAGTTTTTTAAGAAAAATTTTTTACAGCATACCAGGACTACCTTGGTTGTATCATTTCAGCTGGTCCTTTTTGGGAGCGGCTGTTTACGGTTTTCCGTCAAAAGATATTTTTGTGATTGGAATTACCGGAACTAAAGGGAAAACTACTGTTATTGAATTATTAAATCACATTTTAGAGGTGGCTGGCGAGAAGACTGCGGTTCTTTCATCTATTAAAGTTAAGGTTGGGAATAAGGAGGATAAAAACAAGACAGAGACTACTATGCCAGGTCGTTTCTTCATTCAAAGATTTTTAAGTCAAGCGGTTAAAGCTGATTGTCGATATGCAATTATTGAGGTTACATCAGAAGGTATCTCAGCTAATCGACACCGTTTTATAAAATGGGATGTGGTGGGTTTGATAAATCTAGCTCCAGAGCACATTGAAGCCCACGGTTCATTTGAAAAGTATAAAGAGGCTAAGTTAAAGCTTTTTAAAATAGCTAAGAAGCTTTGTTTTATTAATAAGAACGATAAGTATGCCGAAGAGTTTGAGCGGGTCGCTCAAGGTCGCGTGGTTTGGTTTAGAAAGAGCGAGTTAAAGAGCAAATTAATGGGAGAGTTTAATAGATATAATGTAGGAATGGCTGAAGCTATTACTAAAGAGTTGGGAGTTAGTGAAAAAAATATTGTTAAAGCCGTATTAGAGTTTAGTGGCATTCCTGGAAGAATGGAGCTTGTGCAAAAAGAGCCTTTTGCAGTGATAGTTGATTATGCTCACACGCCAGATTCTTTAAGGGCAGTTTATGAGAGTTTAGCTACGAAATATAAAAAAATAATTTGTGTTCTTGGGTCAGCTGGAGGTGGTAGAGATAAGTGGAAGAGAGTAGAGATGGGAAAGATTGCTGCTGAGTATGGTGATGAGATTATCTTAACTAATGAAGATTCTTATAATGAAGAGCCAGAAGATATAATCGAGGAGATTGCTCAAGGCTGTCCTAAAGCTCAAAAGATAGTTGATCGTGAGGAGGCTATTAAGACTGCTATCAATTTAGCTCAACCAGGAGATGTGGTGATAATTACTGGTAAGGGTAGTGAAAATTCTATTCATATAAAAGGAGGTAAGACTATTGATTGGAGTGATAAAGAGACTGTTTTAAAGAACTTGTAGAGTTATTAAGAGTTAATTTTTGAGAAATATTATATAATTATCTCATGAAATTAACTTTCAATGGAGGTGTTAAAGCTGTTACTGGTGCAAACTACTTACTAGAGAGCGATCAAACAAAAATATTAATAGATTGCGGTCTTCATCAAGGGGGGAAGTTTAGTGAGCGACAAAACTGGGACGATTTTCCTTATAGCCCTAAGGATATCAAAGCAGTCTTTATTACTCACTCGCACATAGATCATATTGGTTTATTACCTAAATTATATAGAGAGGGTTTTAGAGGAACGGTTTATTCCACAACGCCTTGTAAGGAATTCTCAAGAGTTCTATTAAATGACTCTCAGCATATTTTAGAGATGGAAGCAAAGAGATCAAAGAAACCTATCTTGTATGAAGAAGAGGATATAGTTGGTCTGATGAAACTTTGGAAAGGAGGTAAATACCACAAGCCTATTACAGTTGATAATTTTACAGTTACTTTTTATAGCGCTGGACATATTCTGGGTTCAAGTATTATTTATATTGAAGCTGATGGGAAAAGAATTGTTTTCTCTGGAGACTTAGGTAATAGCCCTGCTCCTTTGATTGGTTATAAGGAGGAGTTGCCGGAGACAGATTATTGTTTAATAGAGTCTACTTATGGTGATCGAATTCACGAAGATATAGCGGAAAGGAAAGATATAATCGAAAATATGATTGAGAACGTGGTTAGATCAGGAGGAACTTTAATGATTCCAGCTTTTGCCATGGAAAGAAGTCAGCAGTTACTTTATGTCATTCATGAATTGATGCATGAGGGGCGGGTACCCAAGATACCAGTTTTTTTAGATAGTCCATTAGCTATTAAGCTAACAGAAATTTATAAGAGGCATCGTAGTTATTTTAGTGAAGATGTCATTGCTCAGATAAAACCAGACGACCCAATTTTCAGTTTCCCCGGTTTGAAAAAAACCTTAACAACTATGGAGTCAAAAGCTATTAACGAAGTTGATCCGCCAAAGATTATTATTGCTGGCTCAGGAATGATGCATGCTGGCAGAATCTTACATCATTTAAAACGTCACTTACCAGATCCTAATAGTATTCTTTTGATTGTTGGTTTCCAGGCTAAAGGTTCTTTAGGTCGTCAGCTATTTGACGGAAAAAAGAAAGTGAGGATACATGGTCAAGACGTAGAGGCTCATTGTCGTATCAAAGCTATTGGTGGTTATTCAGCCCATGCTGATCAGCCTCAGTTAATGGATTGGTTACGACCGCAGAGAAAAAAATTAAAAAAAGTTTTTGTTGTTCAAGGTGAAGAGAAAGCTAGTGCTGTTCTTAGGGATAAGATTAAAGACGAGTTGGTTATTACAGCCAGCATCCCTCAGAAGGGTATTACTTATGATATAATTTAACGTAATGGCTAATAATAACTTCAAGTATAATATGAAGTACAAAATTTGTGTCTCTGGAGCAGCAGAGACCGGGCATTGTGCTAAAGACGCTTTGGAAAAAGCCGAACTATTAGGTCAGGAGATTGCTAAAGCTGGAATGATTCTGGTTACAGGAGCAACTACTGGTACACCATATTGGTCAGCTAAAGGGGCTAAGGAGGCGGGAGGTACGGTTATAGGATTGTCGCCAGCAGTTTCTAAGGCTGCACATATTAAGAGTTATCGCTTACCAGTTGATTATCATGACATGATAATTTTTACAGGCTTTGATTATTCAGGAAGAAACTTATTATTAACTCGTGCTGCTGATGCGGTAATTACTGTTTGTGGGCGAATGGGTACTTTAAATGAATTTACAATTTCTTTTGAGGATAATAAACCAATGGGAGTTTTGGAGGGAACTGGTGGTATAGCAGATGAGGTGAGAGACATTGTTGCTAAGGCTCATCGCGGACCTGGTAAGATAGCTTTTGAAAGTGATCCTAGAAAATTACTACAACTGGTTGTTGAGTTAATTGATAAAGAAAACAAAGATCTTAATTAATGATCA
The DNA here is from genome assembly GCA_003539915.1 of Patescibacteria group bacterium. Lineage (GTDB taxonomy): Bacteria > Patescibacteriota > Minisyncoccia > UBA6257 > UBA11618 > UBA11618. The sequence goes on from DPNX01000002.1 coordinate 35,260, forward strand.
AAGCTAAGTCTTTAATACCTATAGGTATAATGGCCGGAGCTATTATTGGAGCTGGTATTTTTTCTTTGCCATTTATTTTTGCTCAGATAGGAATCTCAAATGGGTTTATTGTAATGGCATTAGCTACAGCAGTTGTGGTGATGATTCATTTATTCTATGCCGATATCATTGTTAGAACTAAGGGGCGGCATAATTTTG
>DPNX01000019.1:0-286 GCA_003539915.1 Patescibacteria group bacterium
AAAGCAAATGGCTCTTGAGATTTTCAAACCTTTTGTTATTAATAAAATTATTGAAAGAGAGATGGCTCACAGCATTCGTAATGCTAACCGATTAATCGAAGAGGGAGCTCCTGAAGTCTGGGCTATTTTAGAAGAAGTCATTGATGGTCGGAAGGTATTACTTAACCGTGCTCCTACCCTGCATCGTCTTGGTGTTCAGGCTTTCCAGCCACTACTTATCGAAGATATGGCTATCAGAGTTCCTCCACTAGTTTGTTCTGCCTTCAACGCTGACTTCGATGGTGAC
>DPNX01000019.1:455-18733 GCA_003539915.1 Patescibacteria group bacterium
CGCGAGCACCCGATCCTTCTGAACCGCGCTCCAACGCTTCACCGTCTTGGTATTCAGGCGTTCGAACCACGTCTCATCGAAGGTAAAGCGATCCAGCTTCACCCACTAGTGTGTGCGGCATATAACGCTGACTTCGATGGTGACCAAATGGCTGTTCACCTTCCTCTAACCAAAGAAGCTCAGAAGGAAGCTTCTGAGATCATGCTTGCTAGTCGTAGCTTGTTAAAGCCAGCTACTGGTGAGCCTATTGCTACACCAACTTTGGATATGGTGTTGGGTTGCTACTATCTAACTCGTATTAAAGAGGACGCGTTAGGTAAGGGCATGAAGATGTCTTCTAAGGAGGAGGCGTTCCTTGCTCATGAGAATGATCAACTAGCCGTTAACGCTCCAATCACCGTTCATGGTGTTGAGGGTGACACTAGTGTTGGCCGCTTACTATTCAACGAAGTTCTCCCAGAGGGCTTTGGTTATGTTAATGATCTAGTCAACAAAAAAGGCTTATCTAACATTATCGGTACTTGTATCAATCAACATGGTATTGATGAGACTGCTGAGGTACTTGATAAGGTTAAAACTCTTGGTTTTGAATACGCCACTCTCTCAGGTGTTTCTTGGGGTATGGATGAGTTAACAATTCCTAAAGAGAAAGACGCTATTATGGAAGCCGCTCAGAAAGAGGAGTTACTAGTTCGTTCTCAGTACGAACAAGGTCTATTAACAGAATACGAACGACATAGTCGCATTGTTGAGATTTGGACCAAGGCTAAAGAAGATATTGAGGAGTATGTTAAAAGTGGTTCCCTTGATAAGTTCAAATCAGCCTACACATTGGTTGATTCTGGTGCTCGAGGTGCATGGGCGCAGTTGGTACAAATGATGGGCATGAAGGGGCTTGTGGCTAACCCTAAGGGTGAATCTATCGAGCTGCCTGTTAAATCATCCTTCAAAGAAGGTTTTGGTGTTCTGGAATACTTCATCTCTACTCACGGTGCTAGAAAGGGTACTACGGACACCGCTTTGAAGACTGCTCAAGCTGGTTATCTGGCTCGACGTTTGGTAGACGTTTGTCAGGACTTATTTATTAGAGAGAGTAACTGTAGGACTAAGGAGGGTATTGAAGTGCATCGTTCCGATTCTGAGAGTATTAACCTAGATGTGTCTAGTAGAGTTTTTGGTAGGACTGCTCTCGAAGAGATTAAGGATGGTAAGAAAGTGATTGTTAAAACAGGTCAGATTATCGATAAAGAAATGGCTAAGGCCATTGAAGATTCTAAGGCTGATATTATTAGGCTTCGATCTCCAATTACCTGTAAAAGTCTCTACGGTCTTTGTTCCAAGTGTTACGGTTTTGATTTAGGTACCAATAAACCAATTGAAATTGGTGAGGCGGTTGGTGTTGTGGCTGCTCAATCTATCAGTGAGCCAGGCACACAGTTAACTATGAGAACCTTCCACACTGGTGGTGTGGCTGGTACTGACATCACTCACGGTCTACCTCGTATTGAAGAGGTATTTGAGGCCCGACTTCCTAAGGGTAAGGCTTTTGTTGCTGAAGAAGATGGAGTGGTTGAAGAGATAGAAGACAGAGGCCTACTCAAAATCTTAAAAGTTAAAACAACTATTGAGTCTGATAAGAAGAAGAAAGATAAAATCTACGAGTTTCCAATTCATCAACAAAGCGAAATTTTCTTCAAAAAAGGAGATAAGGTATTTAAAGGTGACCAGCTTTGTGAAGGTCGTCTTGATATTAAAGAAGTTTTCCAGATTAAAGGTGGTCGTGAGGTAGAGAGATACATTATTAACGAAATTCAAAACATCTATTCCTCAGAGGGTGCGTCAATTAGTGATAAGCACATTGAGGTAGTTGTTCGTCAGATGTTCTCTAGAGTTCAAGTTAAGACCGCAGGAGGTACTAGCTTTATTCCAGGTGATGTTGTTGAAAAATCAAAATTTATAGAAGCTAATAGAGAGACAAAAGAAAAAGGTGGTGAGCCAGCTAAGGCTAAGCAGTTACTCTTTGGTATTACCAAGGTGGCACTTTCTACTGAAAGCTTCTTGTCTGCCGCCTCATTCATTGAAACTGCTAAGGTGTTAATTAATGCTGCTATAGAAGGAAAAGAGGACATACTGCGTGGTTTGAAAGAGAATGTTATTATCGGTCGCTTGATTCCAGTAGGAACAGGTGTTCGTACTGAGGTAGAGGCTGAAGAGAAAGAGGTCGTAGAAAAAAAAGAATCTAAAAAATCTTAGTTGACGATCAACTGATTTTTTGGTAGTTTATTGCCATGGAAGATGACCAAAAAATAGAATACGAATTAGCTCTCTTGATCGACGATCAATCAGCGGAAGCTGTTATCGATCAGTTTTTGGCTAAGTTGCCAGATGGAGCTGAGATCGAAATATCTAAGAAAGAAGCCGCTAAAACTATTAGGCTGGCTTATCCAGTTAAAAAGTTCAACACAGCGACTTTATTGGTTTATAAGTTCTTCGCTATTCCAGGTGTGATTAGTAAGATTGAGGAGGGGCTTCGTTTTCAAAAGAATGTTCTTCGATCATTGTTAGTTACTCTACCAGTTCAGAAAGAAGAAGTTGTTAAAAAGGAGAGGGTGGTTGTAGCAGCTCCACAGGAAGGCGTTAGGCCAGAAACTGTTGAAGCAACTGTTGCTACCAAACCAAAACAAACTCAATCTACTAACCCAGAGATTAGTAGCAATGAATTATTAACTAAAACTCTGGAAGAATTAGGAGAATAATGAATCTTAACAAAACATTTTTATTAGGTAGATTAACAGCTGACCCTATTCTCAGAACTACTACTAATGGCACTCAAGTCGCTACCTTTAGTATTGCTACCAACCGTGTTTGGAATGATAAGGTGGCTGGTAAAAAAGAAGAGACAGAGTTTCACAACATCGTTCTTTGGGGTCGTCAGGCAGAGATTGCCAGTCGTTTCTTAACCAAAGGTGGCTTGGTCTTGATTGAAGGCCGATTACAAACTCGTTCTTGGGAGGACAATCAAGGACAGAAAAGACGTACAACCGAGATTGTTGGTGAGCGAATGCAATTAGGACCTCGATCAGCAAATCAGAATAGTGGTGGTTTTCAACCACCAACTCCTTCAACTGGAGTTAATCAGGAAACAAAAGCTCCTGAAATTCCAACTATTAATGTTGATGAAGGACCTACTGAAGCACCATCAATTGATACTAACGAAATTAAAAAAGAAGATTTACCATTTTAACTATGAAAAAACAGTGTTTCTTTTGTTCACAAAACTTAAAAGAGATTGACTATAAAGAAAGCGAACTTTTGAAGCGCTTTATTTCAGGACAGGCTAAAATTATTGATCCTCGCTACACTGGAGTTTGTACCAAGCATCAACGTAAACTAGCTCAAGCCATTAAAAGAGCTAGAATCTTAGCACTATTACCGTTTGTTAGAATGTAATGAATGAGCAGGCTTTTCATTTTTTTTATAATCTAGCTAATAAGTATTGGCTTCTAAATTGGTTTTTTATTTTTATTGCTCAATATCTACCTTACTTATTAGTAATCTTTTTTATTGGCCTTATCTTTTGGGGTTACAAAAAAGGTAAAGATAGACTCCACTACATCTTATTAACTTCTTTTTCTCTTTTAGTTGCAAGAGGATTATTTGTTGAAGTTATTCGTTTCTCTTACCCTAATCCAAGACCTTTTAAGGCTCTAGGTTTAGAACCGCTCATCGATCCAATAATGACTAGTTCTTTTCCTTCTGGCCATGCTACTGTGCTTTTTGCTTTGGCTACTCTAATTTATTTTATTAATAAAAAATTCTTCTGGCACTTTACTGGCGCTGCTGTTTTAGTTGGCTTAGGCAGGGTTATAGTTGGCGTTCATTGGCCACTAGATATCTTGGTAGGAGCTATTTTAGGTGTCGCCGTGGTTTTAGTAGCTCGTCGTCTACTTCCTTATTCTTTTGGAGAGGGGTATAATAAAAAAATATGGAATTCTTAGGTTTTACTTTAGATGTAATCGGAAAATTACTAGTCGGCTTCACCGCTATTATGGTCCATCATCGCTTCTTGCTGGAACACAGGGTAGATGATTTTGTTTTCAAGACTATGAAGCGCGAGAGGTTCTTGGGTGTTATTGGTATCGTACTTATTATCTTGGGTTACATCTTGCAAGTCCCGGGTAAGTTATAGTAAGTTTAATTACATAAAATTATGGGAATTTTCAAAGAATTAAAAAATCTTTCTCCTGAAAGATTAAAGGAACTTCAATCACAGGCTCAACAAGGTCAGAAAATGATTGACGACATGATAGAGAAACGAGTTAAACAAGAGATCGAGGAAAGGGACTTGGTTAGTCGTGATGAGGTCCAAAAAATGATTGAGGATATTAAATAATGACTCCTAAGATAGGTGCTCATGTATCGACAGCTGGTGGTCTTCACACAGCTATTGAAAGGATACAAGCTATTGGAGGTGAGTGTCTCCAAATTTTTGGTGCTTCACCTCGTCAATGGGCAGCTAAGCTACCTGATGAAGAGAAGATAAAGAAGTTCAAAGATGCTGTTAAAGAGAGTGGCATTGGTCCTATTTATCTTCATGCTGCTTATCTACCCAACCTTGCTAGCCCAGTTGCTGAGACGGTAGAAAAATCTATTACTAATCTTTCTATTCATTTACAAATAGCCGAACTTATCGGGGCCAATGGGCTCATTTTTCATATTGGCTCTGGTAAAGAAATGCCTAAGGACAAAGCAATGGCTAAAGTGGTTAAGGCTTGCAAGATTATTTTAAAGAAAGTTCCTGGTCAGGCTGAACTGGTTATGGAAAACTCTGCTGGTGGTGGTCAGAAGCTAGGCTCTTCAGTAGCTGAAATAGGGACTATGATCAAAAAGATTGACTCTAAACGAATGAAGGTTTGTTGGGATACCGCTCATGCCTTTGAGGCAGGAGTTATGGATGAGCATAGCCCAGCTAATATCAAAAAACTTTTTAATGAGTTTGATAAAGAGATTGGTTTAGATAAGTTAGTAGCTTTACATGTTAATGATTCTAAAACACCTTTTGATTCCCATCATGATCGTCATGAAAATATTGGAGAAGGTCATATTGGTCTGAAAGGTTTCAAAAATCTAGCCAAAGAAAAAAGACTAGGCCACACCTCATGGTTCTTAGAGGTCCCAGGTTTTGAGGGGATGGGACCAGACAAGAAGAACATCGACATTCTTAAATCTCTTTTTTAATGAAGGTATCTGTTAAAGCCAAGCCAGCTGCTCGAGAGAATAAGGTAGAGGAGCAGGAGGGTGGTCTTTTTACAGTTTCGGTAAAAGAACCGCCCGTCAAAGGACGGGCGAATCTTGCTATTATTAAGTTATTAGCTAATTACTTTTCTGTTTCTACCAGTAACGTTCGTATTATTTCTGGTCAGACATCACGCAACAAAGTGGTAGAGATTACTTTACCTGGTGAATAACTCGTTGAGGGTAAGGAATCTCAATACCTTCTTTGTCAAAAGTAACTTTGATTCTTTTTCTTAGCTCAGCCGCCACTCCCCATTGCTCTTGAGGCTTAACCTCAGCTTTGATTCTGATCTCCACGGCAGAGTCATCAAAGTTAGTGATCTTAACAAACTCAGGAGCCTCATTAAGCTTTTTACTCCACTCTTTGTCTTGGAACATCTTGGCACCAATGTCATTAACCACTTTGATCACCTTTTCAATGTTAGCGTCATAAGAGATACCAATATTTAAGTTAACTCGAGCAAAGTCTTTAGTCTTGTTAACAGCCTTTTTTATTTCTCCGTTAGGGATGTGATGAACAGCGCCATTAAGGTCTCTAATGATAGTGGTACGAAGACTAATCTTCTCAACTTCACCAGAAGCACCAGTTAGCTCTACAACATCACCAATACGATATTGATTCTCTAGGATGATAAACAAACCAGCAATCATGTCACGAATAAGATATTGAGCACCAAAACCAAAAGCTACACCCACAATACCAGCTGCTGCAATGATAGGGCCAATGGCGATGCCAAATTCAGAAATAATCATTAAGACAGCCATTACCCAAACAACAATCTTGAAAGTTCCACTAAAGACATGAATTAAGGTGTCCTCTCGCTTTCTTTCAGCTTGCTTGGTTAGAAAGCTGTCGCCAACAATCGCTTTTCTAATAGCTTTTCCGATGAATAGGTGGCCAAATTTATTAAACAAGTAGGCTCCTAGTAAAATACCCAGAATTTTTGGACCATGACTTAACAACCAAGGCGAGGTTGTCTCCCATAGACCTTGTAATGTTTCTGGATTAAAAACATTTTGAATAATTTCCATATGCTTTGTTTTATACCATATCACTTGCCAAAAAACAACATTTTCAGTATTAGAATTTTGCAAAAAAAGTTTATTTCTACATAATAAAGAGACAAAGGTCCCAACAACATTATTAATACTATGTACGAATTACCAAAATTAACTTATAGCTACGATTCTCTAGAGCCTCATATCGATGCTCAAACAATGGAGATTCATTACACTAAGCATCACCAAGGCTACATCAACAAATTAAATACTGCCTTAGAAAGCCACTCCGAATTACAAGACAAACCTTTAGAGGATCTTCTCTGGACGTTAGATTCAGTTCCTGAAGAGATTAGAAAGGCGGTGCGTAATAATGGAGGCGGTCATCTTAACCACTCTCTTTTCTGGAAGATCATGAGCCCTGATGGTGGCGGTGAACCTCAAGGAGAATTGGCTGAAGCTATTAATAAGGATTTAGGCGGCTTCAATCAATTTAAAGAAGATTTTGCTAACACTGCTACAACCGTTTTTGGTAGTGGTTGGGCTTGGTTGGTTAAAGACGGCTCCGGCAAGCTACTTGTTAAATCAACTTCTAATCAAGATAGTCCGGTTATGGAGGGTCTAACTCCTTTACTTGGTCTCGATGTTTGGGAGCATGCGTATTATCTTAAGTATCAAAATAAGCGACCTGATTATGTAGGTGCTTTTTGGAATGTTGTTAATTGGGAAGAGGTTAGTAATAACTTCGGCAAGTAGTTATGGGCAATGATCGCTCTCAAGCCTTAAAACAAATTAGAGAAGAGGTTCAGAACCTAAAAGAATCTCCTCTTTATCAAGAGCGAGTTAACAATCAAACATTACCTGTTATTGGTGAGGGGAGTCATAATGCTCAATTGATGTTTATCGGCGAAGCTCCTGGTCGCAATGAGGCTAAGACTGGCAGGCCTTTTTGTGGGTCAGCTGGTAAAATTTTAGACGACCTATTAACTTCTATTGGGGTTAAAAGGGAAGCTGTTTACATAACCAATATAGTTAAAGATCGGCCGCCTAGTAACAGAGATCCTTTACCAGAAGAAATAGCTATCTATGGACCCTTTCTTGATCGCCAGATAGATATTATTAAGCCATTGGTGATTGTAACTTTGGGAAGATTTTCTATGAGCTATATAATGGAAAAACAAAATTTGCAAGACTCTCTCCAACCTATTAGTGAGCTTCATGGACAGGTTTTGGAAAGTAAGTCTAATAGTCCAGTTAAAGTAGCTGTCATGTATCATCCAGCAGCAGCTATTTACAATCCTAAAATAAAAAAAGTTTTACATAATGATTTTCAGATCCTACCTTCTTTAATTAAATAAAAAACCCTGCATAAAAGCAGGGGGGGGTAGAATTTTACGAAAGAGGCATGCCGTTGCGCCTCTCTAAAATCTGTAACAACTTACTTCTCTCATACCTCTTCAAATCTTCGTCAGAAATTTGATAGAGCATCTGATATTCAGGTTCAGCGGGTCGATAGTCAATGTGTTGAGCTTTAAATCCAAGACTTTTAAAAAACAACTGCGCGCCAAGATTGGTTTCCGGAACATTGGCGAATGTAAAAGAGCGTCTTTGAAAAGAAAGCTTTGTTTTGAGAAGCTGGACCATTTGGGAGCCGATTTTTTTTCGTCGACATTCTTCAGCAACCGCTAAACGAGAAAGCTGAAGAGCTTTCTTTCCTAGGCAGTAGATCATGAAGCCTAGAACAAGAGAGTCCTTTTCAGCTACCATACCAACGATATTTCGGCATCTTAGCCAACCAACCATCTTTTGTTCAGTGACAGGATTTTCAAAGCTGCTGCTCTCAATAGTCATTACCTCTGATAGATCGCGTCTAATCAACCAGCGGACACTTATATCCAACTCATCATTCTTTAAAAAATGCATGAAAGTCTCCTTTCTGGATAGACTTATCCTTATTGACAAAGAGCAGTGACAGTTAGCTTGTAGCTACCGTATTTAAATTATACTACACCCCACTAGCTTTTTTAGCTAATGTTCTGATGCAGCGAGTGCAAATTAAAAGTTGCCGACCGTCTGGTAGGCGAGTTTTTTGTAGGTTGGGCTGTTTGCGAGTCCAATTAGTTGGGTTATAGTGGCCTCGTAAAAGCTTTCGTTTTCCAACCATTCGAGAACCTTTCTTACAAATTTCACACTGTCTCATAGTGAGAAAATAATAACCAATTTTTATTGTTATGGCAAGCTTTATTTCATTATTTATCATTATTCAATTAATATAAGGGCAGAATGACAAATATCACTGACCAAATTAAAGAGAAGATAGACATAGCTGAGTTTCTGAAAGAATATATTCAGCTGACTCCAGCCGGCCGGAACTTCAAGGCCCTTTGTCCTTTTCATAAAGAGAGTAATCCTTCCTTTGTTATTTCTCCAGATCGTCAGACTTGGTATTGTTTTGGTGGTTGCAATGATGGAGGTGATATCTTTAAGTTTCTAATGAAGTTTGAAAATCTAGAGTTTTATGAGGCTTTGAAAATATTAGCTGAAAAAGCTGGTGTGGATTTTCGGCGCAACCCTAATACAGCTGCTGACTACAAACAATTTGGGATTCTTTATGATATTAATAACTCAGCTAAAGATTTTTTTAGAAAAAACTTTACTAAGGAATCTGGTCAATATCTACTCTCGCGCGGTTTAACCAAAGACACTATCATGGAGTTCGAGGTAGGTTTTGCTCCGCCTGGATCTGATAACTTATTACGCTATCTCGTTAGTTTAGGCTTTACTGCTCAGGATATTGAAAGAGCTGGTCTAGTTTTTAAAACCGACAGAGGCACTTATTGGGACCGTTTTCGTCAGCGAATAATGTTCCCTATTTTTAATAGTTTTGGTAAGACGGTTGGTTTCACAGGGCGTATTTTTGAGACTGGCGAGGTTGATCCCAAGATAGCTAAATATATTAACTCTCCTGAGACGCCTATTTTTAATAAGTCTCGCTTGCTCTATGGCCTGCATAAAAGTAAGAATGAGATTCGTAAACAAGATACAGCCTTGTTGGTTGAGGGGCAGATGGACGTTCTCATGTCTTATCAGGACGGAGTCAAAAATGTTGTAGCTTCATCGGGAACCGCTCTTGGTAACGATCAACTTAAAACCTTAAGACGTCTTAGTAGTCAGCTAATATTGAGCTTTGATAGTGATGAGGCTGGTCAGTTAGCAGCTGAAAGGAGTATTGATTTAGCTTTAGCCCAAGATTTTCTTGTCAGTATTCTCAAAGTTCCTGGTGAAAAAGACCCTGCTGATTTTATTAAGGCTCAGCCAGGAATCATTAGCCAGTTAATTAAAGAATCTAAACCAGTCCGCCATTTTTATTTTAACCGCTATTTGTCTCCTCAAGTCATCACCAGTGAAGCAGATAGAAAAAATAATATTCGTCATATACTTACCAAAATCAAGGGCATTTTTAGCAGGGTAGAGCAGGCGGTCTGGCTTAAAGAGTTGTCTAACATAGCTGGGATTAGAGAGGAGGTCCTATATGAGGAATTGGAAAAGGTTGTTGCTAAGAAGGTGGATTCTTTCAGTCGATCAGCTGAGCCTATGCCCGTAGCCCAGCCGGAGAGTTGGAGTCGTCGAGATTTTCTTGCTCAACGAGTGATTGATTTAGGAGGTGCCGTGCCTGAAAATTTCAAGTTTCAGTTTTCTGATCAATTAGCTCTTAAGGCTAGCTTGGAGAATAGCAACTTGGATCCTGAAAAAAAGGAAGAAGAGTTGGCTATACTTATCAGACAGTTAAAGATAGAGGATCTTAAGGACAAGCGACAATTATTACAAATCACCATTGCTCAAGCCGAAAAACAAGGCGATGAGGAGTCTATAATTACAGCTTTAAAAGAGTTTGACACTTTGAACAAAGAATTCTACAATATCACCAATGGCAAAAACAGCTAAGAAGGCTGCTAGCAAGAAAAAAGTTACTAAAAAAGTTGTTAAAAAGGCAACAAAGAAAGTAACTAAAAAGGTAGTTAAGAAGAAAAAGGTTGTTTCTAAGACTACTTCTAAAGTTAAAGCTACTCCTAAAAAGAAAGTTGTGAAGAAAAAGATTACCAGAGTTCGTCGAAGTAAGGCGAAACAGGAGCTTAATGTTCAACAACTAAGCGAGCTCATTAAGAGAGGTCGTAGTCGTGGTTTTGTTACCGATTCAGAAGTTCTTCATCATTTTCCTAACTTAGAGGAGGATCTAGTATTCTTAGAGGATGTTTACTCTGAGTTAGAAGCTAACAACATTAAAGTTGTTGAAACTAGTCAGTTAATTGAAGTTCCTAAAGATGGTGAAATTAGTTTGGCAGAGCTTGATGATCAGCGTTTAGCTGCTGGCTTACCAGATGCTGTACAAGTTTATTTAAAGGAAATTGGTAAAGCTTCTCTATTAACTAAAGATGAAGAGAAGGAATTAGCCAAGAGAATCGAGGGGGGTGATGAACAGGCTCGCCGAGATTTTATTAAAGCCAACTTACGTTTAGTGGTTTCTATAGCTAAAAGATATGTTAATCGTAGTCCTAATCTTGGTATTTTAGATCTAATTCAAGAAGGAAATATAGGTCTTTCTCGAGCGGTTGATAAGTTTGATTACCGTCGTGGTTTTAAATTCTCAACTTACGCTCACTGGTGGATTCGTCAGGCTATTACACGTGCTTTAGCTGATCAATCTCGAACTATTCGAATTCCTGTACACATGGTGGAAACTATTTCCAAGTACACTCAAGCCAAAAGACGTCTTTTCCAAGAGTTAGGTCGTGAGCCTTTACCTGAAGAGATTGCTTTAGAAATAGACTTGCCGGTAGAAAAGATTCATCACATTCAAAAGATCTCTCAAGATGTTATCTCTTTGGAGTCGCCATTAGGTGATAAGGATGAGGATTCAACTCTTTCAGAGTTTATTCCAGACGAAAGAAGCTTAACACCAGCTCAGTCTGCTACTCAGGCTCTTTTGAGGGGTAAAATTAAAGAGATCTTAGTTGATTTAACTCCCCGGGAGCAGAAAATTCTTAAAATGCGTTTTGGTTTAGAAGATGGTATCACTCACACTCTAGAAGAGGTGGGTAAGGTTTTCAGTGTTACTCGTGAACGTATTCGTCAGATCGAGGCTAAAGCCTTAACTCGTATCAAAAATCATGAAAAAGCTCATACTCTTGAAGGGTATTAAACCCTGGTCAAAATGGGCTTATTATGATATTGTAATTCAACTATGAAGAAAGCGATAAAGCCAGCGCTATTTTTTCTTTTAATTACTATTATTACCAGCAGCAGTGTTCTCTGGTCTTCTCTGCACGCCACTAACTTAAGTGTTGATTTAGGAGTTGATAATCCAGGTTTACTACCTAGCAACCCATTCTATTTTGTAAAAGAGTGGTCTCGTGGTGTTAGAATGTCCTTAACCTTTAACCTTGAAGATAAGACTCAGTTAGAAGTAAAAACCTTAAACTATCGAGCGGCTGAGATTATCAAGTTAGTTAGAATTATTCCTGGCAATACTGTTGCTATTAATGCTGCTACTCAAAAATATAATAATAATCTCGAAGATTTAATTAATCAGCTTGAAGAGTTATCTAGTAACAAAATTAGCAACTCAGTACTTAATCAAATAACTATTAATTCTATTAAGCACGCTCAGCTATTTAATAACCTTCAATTACAACTAGGAGATAAAAGACTAAAAAGTGTGGACTCAGCAATCAACGACATTGCTAAATTGTTAACCATTACTATTGATAGCTATAAAAATCCAAAGGAGTTTCGTAAACAAGTTATTAAACTAAAAGAGAATCAAAAGAACGATCTACAAACGATTCAATTAATAGAAGCTTTGGATAGAGTGGAAGATAGTATGACTAACAATCTTAAGATTCAGGTTAATCGTGCTAAAGAAGATTTATTAATAGGCCTTCTCTCACAAATTAAGTTTGAGAAGATAACCAATAAGGATTTAAAAGAGATTCCTGGTAATTTTGTTACCCGTCTAAAAGTTCTTGATGAAATTAGATATAAGATAGATGATTCAGATCTTAAATCTCAGATTAATAAGGTTAGGCAGAGCATTTTAGAACAAGCTGTTGCAGATAAGCTAATTACAAGCGATCTTGCACAACAAACTTACGAGACTTCTAAAAAGCTAGCTTATGATATTCGATCATTAAAAAGAACTGGTACACAAGTTCAATTTCACCTTGGTCAAGCCAACAAATCTTTTGCTGAAGAGGAGTATGTGACCGCTCTTGGTCAAGCTTCTATGGCCGCAGCTGTTACCAAGAATAATTGGCGTTATTTAAAAAAAGTTCCAGCTTACTATCAGTCCGAACTAGGATTATTAAAGATTGCTTATGATAAGTTATCTAAAAATAAAAAAGCTGTTCAAAGATTAGTAGTGGTTGAAGAAAAAATTATTGACCTAGCTGATTTAGTAAAAGGAAATAGAATCAAGTTTTCTAATAGAAGAATAGAGGATCTTATTTTTGATATTAAGTTGCTGTTATCCGAGATACGTTATAATTTATAAAATATGACTACCGCAGATGTTAGAGAAAAATTTTTAGATTTTTTTGGCTCTAAAGAGCATAAAACTATTAAGTCTTCTTCTCTATTGTCTGATGATCCTTCCGTTTTATTAACCACTGCTGGTGTTCAGCAGTTCAAGCCCTATTACACCGGTGATTTAGATTCTGAAAAGGATTTTGGTTCTCGACGAGTAGCTTCTGTTCAGAAGTGCTTCAGAACCACCGACATTGATGAAGTTGGTGATGAGACGCACCTTACCTTTTTTGAGATGTTAGGGAACTTTTCTTTTGCTGACTATGGTAAGGAAGATGCTATTAAGTGGGGTTATGAGTTTATAACTAAAGAGTTGGGGGTATCTAGTGATCGGCTTACCGTCACTGTTTTTGAAGGGAAGAATGAAGTTCCTCGGGATGAGGATTCTTATCGTATCTGGAACGAGGTTATTGGTCTACCTAAGGATAAAATAGAGTATGCTCTCTGGGACAACTTCTGGGGCCCTACAGGCAACAAGGGGCCTTGTGGTCCAACAACCGAAATATATATTGATGGCATAGAGGTTTGGAACATTGTTTTTAATGAATACTTTTGTGAGGGGAGTAGAGAGGATCTTTTGAGTGGTAAGGCTCAGTTGAATAAGTTGGCTGAGCCAGGTGTTGATACGGGCATGGGTCTAGAGAGACTGGTAGCTGTTCTATCTGGTGTTAACAATGTTTATGAAACAGATCTCTTTAGTTTGATTATAGATATCTTGCCAAGCGATCTATCAGACGAAGGTAAAAGAATCTTGGCTGATCATGGTCGAGGAATAGCTTTCTTGATTTCTGATGGGGTTACTCCTTCCAATAAAGAGGCTGGTTATATTCTTCGTCGATTAATCAGACGAATTATTACTAAAGCTCCAGAGTTTGATTTTTCTCAACTATTAAACAAGGTAGTTAAGTTATACGACTCTCATTACCAAGAGCTTGATCGAGAAAAGATATTGAATGTTTTTGATGAAGAGTCTAAGAAGTTCAAGAAAACTTTAGTTAAGGGCATCAGAGAATTAAATAAGTTGGATGAAATTAATGCTCAATCAGCTTTCAAACTTTATGAAAGCTTTGGCCTTCCTTATGAGGTGATTAAAGATCTTGGTGGTCAAAAAGCTTCAAAGCTTCAACAAAAAGATTTTGAAAAAGAATTTGTTAAACACCAAGAGATCTCTCGAGCTGGTAAAGAAAAGAAGTTTGGTGGACATGGTTTGTTACTAGATACTGGTGAGTTAAAGGCTGGAAGTGAAGATGAAATCAAGCAGGTCACTCGCTTACATACCGCCACTCACTTGTTGCAGCAAGCTCTCCGAGATGTATTAGGTGATGAGGTGAAGCAAAAAGGTTCTGACATTACTACCAAAAGAACTCGTTTTGATTTTTCTTTCTCTCGTAAACTTACTACCGATGAGGTGGAGAAGGTAGAAAAGATCATTAATAATAAAATACAAGCCAGCTTGCCAGTTCAGTATGAAGAGCTACCACTGAATGAGGCTAAAAAGACTGGTGCGCTATATTACTTTAAAGAAAAGTATCCAGATCCAGTTAAAGTCTATTATGTTGGCTCTTCATTAGAAGGGGCTTATAGCAAGGAGTTTTGTGGCGGTCCTCACGTGACTAATACAGAAGAGATCGGTAGATTTAAAATAATCAAAGAGGAGAGTGTAGGAGCGGGCATGCGTCGTATTCGCGGTACCCTGGAATAAACTACCTCCTCAACCTTATACTATTAGAGTGAAACGGTTCAAAAGAAATAAAACCAGTGGCTTTTTGATCATCGAAGTTTTACCTTCCTGCTATCAAATCAGCTTACTGTATCATCATCCTAAAAAAAATGAATTAGAGGTTAATCAAACCTGGTCATTTGATAATCTAGAAACATTAAGAAAACAACTACAATCTTTTTCTAATACTAACCATTCTATTATTTTAAGCCTGTCAGCAGACCTCTCTCAAACCACTTACTCTTATCATAAATTTACCCGTCGTGATCCTCATCAATCTATTGACGAAACAGAGTTAGAGGGTTTTATCTCCCAGCTAATCTGGCGCTTTGTTAATCAAGGTAGTAGCTATGGTCTAATACTAAGCCAGTTTCACATTCGTCATTTTACTATTGATGGTCATAAGGTTACCGAGCCGATTGGTCTAACTGGCAAAGATATAAAAGTACATTTCAGCAAAACCTTAGCGCAGGCTAATTTTTTAAATGATCTTAAAAAAATACTACCAGCTGCTAAAATAGTTATTATCAGTGAGGCTGGCGCTTTGTGGGCCAACGTTATCACTCGATCGTTGGCTGGTGATAAGAGTAGTCATCCAAAACCAGTAACCCCCTTTATTTGTTTACCAATTTTTTATGATTCAGCTCCTGTTTATTTGTTTAGTGATGATACGGTGGCTACGGTAAAGAACATTAGTTGGGGTGAAAAAAATCTTCTATCTATCTTATTTGGTAATCTAGCAATTGATCAATCAACTGCTAGAAATGTCTTGCAAGAGTACTGTAATAAAAACATCTCTAGCTCCTTGGCTAAGAAGTTCGCTATCTTTTGGAAGTATGATTTCAAGAAGCTTTCTCAGCAATTGGAGAAGATAATGGTTAAGGAAAAGGCAGCTCAACTTTATTTACTGCCTTTTTCTTCTCTGCCTCTTAATCATATTAAGTTAAAACGACCTTTTCAGTATCAAGTTGTTGATAACAGTTTTATTAGCCAAAAATTAGGTTATAAGTTAAAATTTCATAAAGAGGCTAAAATGGCTAATAACTTCTCAGCCGTTGCTGCTCTCGCAGAGTTTTTATCTTTATCAATAGATAATTTACCTAACAAAATAGCTAATAGACGTTTACGCTGGTATGAAAAAGGTAGTTAAAATTAATATTAAAAAAACCGATGAGTTACCTGTTATTGCTGAACAGGTTTTTTCTACCGATGCCGATGAAATCATCTTGGTTGTTCCAAAGTTTTCAAAATTAGCTGAATCAATAGACAACTTCAAGTTCCTCAAAGGAGGCTTCACTAAAAACAACAAAACTCTAAGTTTTGAATCTGTTGATGATCAGGTTGTTAACTTGGCTACCAAGATTGGTTTTGCAGCTGAAAATCCTTTCTTTGCTAAAGCACCAGAGTCTATAGATCTTGAAATAAGTAGTGACAAGTCAAAAGATCCAGTAGAGCAGGATGATCCGGTTGAATCACCAGTTGATGAGCCAGTAAAGGCTGAGGTTGAAGAGAGTGAAGAGTTGGAAGAAAATATTAATAAAAGTGAGAATAAAGCCCATCAAGTGTTTAAAGAGGTGGAGCAAGAATTAGATAGAGACTTTGATCCAGGTCCCAAGAAGGTTCATTTTTCTACTTCACGCAAGCTTGGTCTAGCGCCTGTTCTAGCAGTTTTCTTAATTGGCATTGGTATTTGGACAGCTATGAAAATTTTGCCTCAAGCTGAGGTTAAGATTATTACCAAAAAAACCCCTTGGGAATTCCAAGGTGAAGCAGTTATCGACAAGAGAGCAGTGGCTAGCGATCTGCAAGATCTTAAAATTCCTGGGCAGGTTTTCACTCAACGTAAGAACGGTGAGTTAAGATTTGCTGCTACAGCAAAGAAAATGGTTAAGCGTAAGGCGACTGGTAGGGTTACTATATACAACAATCACAGTATTAAGCCTCAACAATTGGTAGCCACCACTCGTTTTCAAACTAATGATGGAAAAGTATTCAGAATAGATAAAGGAGTAATTGTGCCTGGTGCTAAGAAGGTGGATGGTAAGTTGGTGCCTGGTTCTATCACCGCTGCTATTACTGCCGACAAAGCAGGGGAATCATATAATATTGGACCTATCAAAAAACTTAGCATTCCAGGTTTTAAAAAATCACCTGATAAGTACGCTGGTTTTTATGGAGAATTCAAAGAACCGCTTAGTGGTGGATTGATTGGTAATAGTTATCTTCCTAATGAGAAAGATCTAGCTGTTGGTAAGAAAAAAAGTATTGCTGCTCTTAAAAGTTCTTTAGAGATGACTCTTAAATCTCAAGTACCAGATGACTTTAAAATTCTTGAGGGTGCTACTCAAGTAGCTATTGTGAAGGAAAAGATAGGTACTAAGGTTGATGAAAACAACAAGTTCCCAGTCTTCACCGAGATAGAGGCCTCTGTTATAGGCTTTCGTGAGAAAGATCTCTTAGCTGCGTTAAAGTATCAAATAGATCAGGATGTTGGTAAGGAATATAGTATCAAGTCTCATAAAATAGACTACAAGCTTAAAAAAGCTGATTTAGATAATAATAAGCTGTTCCTAGATATCGACTTCTCAGCAGTGCTCATTAAACCAATTAATGAGAAGAAATTACGTCAACAGATAGTAGGTAAGTCAGAATCCGATCTCAAAGCTTCTATTTTTGGCTTGCCAGGCCTAGAAAACGCTCAAATATCCCTTTGGCCATTCTGGGTTAGCAAGGTTCCTCAAAAGCAAAGTAAAATTAAAATCAGCATTGACTAATTTTCAAAAACCATGCTACTATGCTCTTGTTATAAATGAGTAATGATAAGTTTGTCAGTCGGGTTGAAGGTAGTATCGAAGAGAATCTTCCAGGAACTAACTTTCGGGTTAAATTAGAAGATGGTCGATCCATCTTAGCTTATTTATCTGGTAAAATGCGTAAGTATTATATCAAGATAGTTCCAGGCGATAAGGTTCTAATCGAACTAACTCCATACGATCCTAATAGAGGTCGTATTACTCGTCGACTCTAATACAATTATGAAAGTTCGTGCTTCAGTAAAAAAGATTTGTAATGACTGTAAAGTCGTCCGTCGCCGCGGGCGAGTTCATGTTATCTGCAAAAAGAATCCTAAGCACAAACAGCGTCAAGGCTAATTACTATGAGAATATTAGGAATCAACATCCCAGATGAAAAGAAGATTAGGATTGCTTTAACCTACATCTATGGCATTGGCCCAAATAGAGCTAATAATATTTTAGTTGGAACAAAGATAGACCCTAATAAGAAAGCTAAGGCTTTAGACGCTAGTGAGGTTAACTCCATTAAGGAGTATATTGATAAAAATTATAAGGTAGAGGGTGAGCTTCGTTTAGTAATTAGGCAGCACATTACCTTATTGAAAGATATTAAATCTTATCGTGGTAGTCGTCATAATCATCGATTGCCAGCTAGAGGTCAAAGAACTAAAACTAATTCTAGAACTATTAGAGGTAACGTTCGTCGTACCGCTGGTAGTGGTAAGAGAAAAGTTGAATTAAGGTAAAAATATGGGTAAGAAAAAAATAGCAAAAGAATCAACAGAAGATGTTTTAAAGGCTGGTGCAGCTATCGAGTCCGCCGTGGCTCAATCTGGCAGCAAGGGTGTTAAAGGTAAGAAAAAGTTTGATAAAGGTAGAATCTATAT
>DPNX01000005.1 GCA_003539915.1 Patescibacteria group bacterium
CTTACGCAAGGTTTGGTATATAAAATAGCTCTTCTGACTGTTCAAACACAGTTCTAACATTGTCCACGATTCCCCGCCAGATAGAATTTTTCATAAAATTATAAAACAGCCCTTACTTTTATGTATCAAGAACTACTTAAGTGGGATATTTACGAGATTAGAACTAAATCAACTCCAATAACTGGGGTTATGCTTCGTGGAAGAATCAGAAAATTTTGTTTAGAAAATAAAAGAAATGTTCTTGTAGAGAATGCCCAAGAGATTAAAGAGTCTGTAAGATTTGCAATACCTTCTGGTGAAGATTCTTCTATAATTCAAAAATATATAAATAAAATTTTATCTGATGCATCAATTAATTTGGTTGAAGAAGATATTCCTAATCCGGTTCTATCAAAACTAAAAGTAAACGTTGAAGATAGGTATACGTTATAATATCCTATGAAAAAATAAGGGAGGAGGTCTGGCCCAAGTATTTCGAGGCTATTTTAATTTGAAATAAATTTAGATTTTTTTTCAAAAGTTAGAATATCCTGCTCCCAAAATCCTGGCTTTCTTTTCCATTGACCAGGATATTTTTTTACAAGAGTTAATCCTGCTAGATCGGCCATTTTTTGAATACCGTCGGTTGTAATAGCAATAAAATCTTCAGGCACTTTAACATTAGATATGGTAAACCAGTTCTGAGAATTATAAATTAGCTTGTTGTAGTTAATCCAAGGCTTGTTAATGGTATTAGCTTGTCGATAATAGTCTTCATCTAATAAACAGAAGGTTATTAAAGCCTTTCCACCTGACTTAAGAACTCTACCAACCTCACCAAAGTAATAAATAGCGTCTTGTTCATTTAGATGAGTTCAGATGGATTTAGAAACAACTAGATCAATACTCTCATCAAGAATATCCCAGGGCTGATGCTTTGAGTCTTGATGAGGAGCATAGGCCGCATTTCTTACTGGATGATATATAAAGGAATGGCTGGGAATTTTTTCAAAATGTTTTCGACAATATTTGATGTCTTCTTCCCTAACATCTAATCCAATATATTCTCCCCCGTCTTTGACTAAGGACTCGCTGGCAATGGCTAATAGACCCGTACCGCAACCTATATCAAGAATCTTGGGCCTAGCCACATCCTTCACAAGACCATTTATTAATACTTTAAAAACACCCATCGACTCAGCATAAGAGAAGACAGAACTAGTGCCACCTGATCTTTTCAAAAAGCTAGGTACTAGTTTCATTATTTTCAAATCTTCTCTGACTCCTAAAGATAAAGCGGGTGGGGCGATAAGCCTTCTCTCAACCTTCATAAAGATGAGATCAACTAAAACAAATATATAGCGATATAAGTATTTCCAGCATATCCGTCGTAATCTTTTCATTGCTCCGATAATACTTCTTTTATTTTTATAAATCAATTTTGACTATATAGGTAAACGGTTTATAATATTCGCATGCAAAACAATCTATCATCCTTAAAAAACCAGGGGCGTATTAACATGTTTAAAACATGGTCTCTATTTTTTTACTTCTCCCTTATAGTTATTGGTGCTGGTTATATTTTTTCCCAATATTTTGGTAATTCTAATATATTATATTTTGCTGTTGGTTTTAGTATTTTAATGAGTTTCTTCAGTTATTGGTTTTCTGACAAATTAGTCTTAAAAATGACTAAAGCTAAGCCACTTAATAAAGCGGAGTATCCGGAGATTCATGAAATGATAGTTAATCTTTGTCAGAAAGCAGACTTACCTCTACCAAAGATATATATAGTAGACGAATCAGCTCCGAATGCTTTTGCTACCGGAAGAGATTACAAGCACTCAGTAATAGCAGTTACAAAAGGACTGGTGCAAGTACTTAATAAAAAAGAATTGGAGGGGGTATTAGCTCACGAACTCTCTCACATTAAAAATAAGGACATGTTGGTCTCCACTATGGCAGTAGTTCTAGCTGGTTTTATTACCATCCTCTCTGACATCTTCCTACGCTCATTGATTTGGGGTAGTTTTAGCCGAGATGATCGTAACAGCGCAGGGGGAGTTGTCTTAATACTTGCTCTTGCTGGAGCTATCTTGGCTCCTATCGGTGCTACTTTAATGAGATTAGCGGTTTCTAGAAAAAGAGAGTTTCTAGCTGACTCTTCAGGAGCTTTGATTAGTGGTAATCCAGAAGGTTTGGCCTCTGCATTAGAAAAAATCTCATCTCACGCCACACCAATGAGAGCGGCTAACAATGCCTCAGCTCATCTTTGGATTAGCGACCCTTTCAAAGGGATGCGTAAGAAAAATCTAGCCACTAATATTCATAAACTATTTCTTACTCACCCACCAACAAGGGAAAGGGTTAGGATCTTACGTGGCCAATAGCTTATAGAGTGGCGCGAAGGCCAGAAAAAGGTAATAATTTAAGTATTACATTATGACTTACACTTTAGATAAACTAAAGAAAAAATTAGCGTTACCAGAATCATTACAAATTAAATTTCCTCCTGCAGAGATTGAGGCTGATTTAGCCATTCCCTGTTTTAGAGAGGATCCAAAAAAAATAGCTCGTAAGATTAAAGGCCTTAAACTTCCTCTAATTGAAGAAATAAAGATCGAAGGACGTTATGTTAATCTAATTCTCAATAAAAACTTGTTAGCCAAACAAGTATTAAGTGATATTGAGAAGTCGGGTGATAAATATGGTTGGGCTAAAGATGGAAAAAAGATTTTAATCGAATATTCTAGCCCTAACATTGCTAAGCCAATGCACATTGGCCACTTGAGAAACAATGTGATTGGTCACTCTCTGGAAAAAATATATGAGGCTAGGGGTAATAAGGTAACTAGCATTAATCACATTGGTGATTGGGGTACTCAATTTGGAAAATTAATTCTTGCTTGGCAAAAATGGGGACCTAAACCAATCACTACCGAAAATCTCTATAAGTTGTATGTCAGAATTAATAAGCAAACTGCTAAAAATAAGAAGCTAGAGCAAGAAGCTAGAGACACTTTTACTAAATTAGAGAAGGGTGACAAGAAGTTACTTAAGATCTGGGAGAGATTTAAAAATCACAGTATTAAAGAGTTTAAAAAAACCTATAAAGAGTTTGATATTAATTTTGATCTTTGGTTAGGAGAGAGTTTTTATCAAGAGGCGGCTGAAAAGATAATTAAGGAAGCGCTTAAAAAAGGAGTGGCCAGTAAAGAGGAGGATGGGGTTATAGTAGTTGATCTAGAAAAACACAAGCTTCCCTCCTACATTCTACAAAAAGCTGATGGCTCAACTCTTTATGCGGGTAGAGATCTAGCCGCTGCCAAATGGCGCTTGCAAAAGTATAAGCCAACAAAGATATTGTATGTTGTTGGTCATGAACAAGAGCTATACTTCAAACAAATTTTTAAAACTTTAGAACTTCTAGGTTATGACTCTAGTAAATTGGAGCATGTAAACTACAACCTTATAACAATAGGGGGTAAGAGGGCTTCTACTAGAGCAGGGAGAACTGTTTTTCTTGATGAGGTTATCAAGGAAGCTCTCCGTCATACAAAAAATAACAAAATTATTGGTCTTGGAGCAGTAGTCTACAACACTCTATCTCAAAAACGTAATAGAGCAATTGATTTTGATTGGAAGAAGATACTCAATCTAGAGGGTAACAGCGCTCCATACATTCAATACGGATATGTTAGAGCTCAAAGCATTCTTAAAAAAGCGGGCAAAAAGAAAGTTGATGGTAAGATAGTAATTGAGACTGAGAGAGAGGTTCGATTGATTAAATTGATGGCCCATTATCCAGAAATAATTAAACAGGCTCAATTATTAAACGAGCCTCATTTGATTGCTAGCTATCTCAATGACCTAACTCAAGAATTTAATCGCTTCTATAACTCTGATCCTGTATTAGCAGCTAATGACTCTTCTAAAGTAAAAACTCGGTTGTTAATTGTTTCTGGGGTTGCTAAAATTATAAAAAATGGTCTAGTATTGCTGGGAATTAAAACACCAAAGAAAATGTAATTATGATTAAATCTTTATCCAATATTTTTGGTAGAAAAAAGAAAATCGTTGTTTTGATGGGAGGACCCTCTTCTGAACATGAGGTTTCTTTGTGGACTGGAAAAATGGTGCTTAAACATCTTGATAAGAGAGCTTATCAAGTAGAACCAATTATTATTACCAAAGATAATGAGTGGCCTATTAAACCAAAAGATTTAGATTGTGATGTCGCATTTATTGCTATGCATGGTGAATATGGCGAGGATGGTCGTATTCAATCTTTATTAGGAAAACATAATATCCCTTATACCGGATCTGGTCAGAAGGCTAGCAAGTTAGCTATGGACAAAGCGCTAGCATCTAAAGCTTTAGAGAAGGTTGGTTTGACCTCTCCATCCTTCGTTACCTTTAAAAAAGGTAATATGAAAGTTAGTTGGAATAATTTATTAAAGCTAGGTTTACCAGTAGTGGTTAAGCCTGTTGATCTTGGTTCAAGTGTTGGTACTACCATTGTAAGAACTATTGGTAAGCTAGCGCCAGCTATTAATGACTCTCTTCAATACAGTGACAAGGTCATGGTTCAAAAGTATATTAAAGGTAGAGAGTTTACTTGTAGCGTCATAGAGCAAGGAGGTAAAACAAGCGCCCTGCCTCCAACTGAGATCATTCCTAAAAAACAAAAGTTTTTCGACTTCAAAGCTAAATACACTCCAGGAGCTTCAAGAGAGATTACCCCTCCTAACTTACCCAAGGAGTTAATACAGCTCATTCAAGACAAAGCCGTACTAGCTCATAAGTCTCTTGGTTGTTCTAGTTACTCTAGAGTTGATTTTCTTATGGATAAAGATAATAGAGTTTACTTCCTTGAGGTTAATACTCTTCCCGGCCTAACAAAGACTAGTCTTCTGCCTCAAGCTGCTAAGAAAGCTGGCATTGATTTCCCAAAACTTCTTGATATTATTATTGGTAATGTCAGAAATTAAATGGAAATCCTTAGAGTTTGAATATCGAGAGAAAAATTTCTCTTGGTATTTTATAACTGTATTAATAGGAATTATTATCACCATAATTGCTCTCTGGCAAAAGAATCTACTACTAGCTATCTTTACTATCATCGCTACCACTATGATGATCTATTGGGCTAGTCAGAAACCTCGCACAATTAATTACAGCCTAACTGATAACCATTTTATGGTTGATGAAACAACTTATGATCTAGAGGCCTTTTCTGAATTTTATGTTGACAATCATCTTCTAGTCTTGAAGAATAAGAATCGACTTGATAGTTATGTCAAAGCAATGATTGAGAGCAGTCAAAAGAATGAGATTAGAGAACATTTAGAACATATCTTGCCAGATTTTGATTATGAAGAGTCTCTTTCAGAAGTTATTAGCAGAAAAATAGGTTTTTAAGCACCCGTAGTTCAACGGATAGAATATAGGATTGCGGATCCTAAGATCGAGGTTCGATTCCTCGCGGGTGCACAAGTGTTGTTTCTTATATTGTTTATTGTCAAAAGTAATAATTTATATATAATAGAGTAGTATGAAGAAAAAGGAGGTTCTCAAAATAACAGTAGTTGCCTTTTTAATTTTAGTTTTTATCTTAAGCTATACTGTATTTTTCTTTCCTTTCTCTTCTGCACCTCAACCAACTCAAGAATCAAATTTTCAAGGGCCTGAAAGTGCGCCAAAAGACTTCAAAGGACCTACTGGCCTCCCTAATGTTCAGGAGCCAACTGAGGCACCGCCTCAAAACTAGAAGCAGGAGTAGTTCAGTGGTAGAACATCTCGTTGCCAACGAGAAGGTCGCGGGTTCGATCCCCGTCTCCTGCTCAAAAAAAACAAAACCCCTTTATAAAGGGGTTTTGTTGTTTTGCCGAAGCTTAATGCCTAATTGATTAGCTTCCTATCAAAGTTTTTGTTCGATTTCCAATACTTCTGAGTATCTATTTTTTATTCTTTGCTCAAACTGTTATTTTTCTACATCTATGCTATGTTTATAGATAATTTAAATGCATGAAAACCGGTGAGATAATAGAAAAATATATCGTTGAAAATGGATGTTTTGAAAGGGCAAAAAATCAAAGAATTTATAATAAATTTTTTAAGCATGGATCAAGATATGTTTTTAAAACTGCTTGGAAGAAATATGACTTAGCAAGTAAAACTTTATGTGACATAGGTTGTGCCTATGGAGTAAATCTTTTAAATACAAAGGAAGGGTCTTATGGTATAGATATAAATACTAATTTTGTAAACTTTGCTAATAGCATTGGTCTAAATGTTATTAAGAGAAATATTGTCTCTGATGATATTTCTGATCTAAAGAGAGTAGATGTATTATGGCAAAGTGCTATTTTAGAGCATATAGACTCTCCCCATATATTCTTAAGGAAATGTTGGAACATGATTGATGATGGTGGAATTATGATTATGTATGTGCCTATAATGCCAATGTTTAAATGGATGAGATTCCTGCCTATTTTAGGTAAATTCTTTGCCTCATATAAACATGAAGATCATGTGAATTTCTTTACTAAGGAGACAGTAAAGTTTCAGTGTGAAAGAGCTGGATTTGAAACAATAGAAAATAATCCTTGGTATCCAGGATTTCTGAGGATTTTTGATTATTTTAACTTTATTAGTTCAACAGTATATGTAGGACGGAAAAATTCAAACTGGGAATATCCTAGTAATTGCGAGAGGCTAAAGGCGGATAATAAAGATGGCTACATCTATAAGAGATATTTTTAATTATCCTCTTTCAGACTTCGCTTATACCAATCAATAGTCTCCTGCTCAAAATAAAAACCCCTTCATTGAGGGGTTTTTTAATTCTAGTCTACTAAAAATTCTTTCTATCGCTCATGAAATCAAAAACCAAAAAGACTATAGCCGTCATAGTAACGGCCAAAATGATCCATTGGCCTGTCATAATATTATACTCCTATAATTCAAAGAACTTCCGCTTGCCGATCCGTAAAATCATTCCTTTTCTAATCTGAACTTTAACATCGTATTCTTTTTGAACTTTATCATCAATCCTAACGCCGCCTTGGGTTACTAAGCGTCGGGCTTCATTTTTACTTTTAATTCCTGCCTTAACTAAAAGATCTACTAATATAATTTTTTTATTTTTTATTTTTAATTTGGTAATGTCGATTGGTCGTTCTTTGTTAGAAAAAACTCTAATGAAGTGATCTTCAGCTTTTTGAGCTAATTTTTTATTGTGTAAGTCAGTGACAATAGTCTTTGCTAATAATAACTTGTTATTTCTCTGGTTTTTAGAACGTGGCTTTTTAAGATCAGTTAATAGGTCAAAATATTTTGATATTAAAGAGTCAGGAATGGACATGATCTTGCCAAACATATCATTAGGCTTATCATTTAAACCAATGTAGTTACCAAAGCTCTTGCTCATTTTCCGTTTTCCATCAGTTCCTTCCAACAAGGGGAGAGTGAGAACGTTCTGTGGTTTCATGCCCGACTTACTCATCAAGTCTCTACCAGCTAAGATGTTTAATCTTTGGTCTCGTCCACCAATTTCTAGATCAGCCTTGATCATTACCGAGTCATAGGCCTGCATGATTGGATAAATCAATTCATGATAGCCAACTGGCTTACCCTCCTTAATCCTTTTTGAAAAATCCTCCCTTTCTGTTAGCTGTTGAACGGTAAAGGAAGCCATGAGGTCTAATAATTTATTAAAATCTAATTTTTTAAACCATTGGCTATTATATTTTATCTCAACTTTTTTTAAATTGAGGATCTTGCCCGCTTGATCAAGATATTCCCTCATATTTTTCTTTACCTGAGCTGTGGTTAAAGATTCACGAGCACCAACACGATCGGTTGGATCACCTATCATGGCTGTGAAATCACCTATTATTAAAATAACCTTGTGACCAGCATCTTGAAACTGCTTAAGTTTCCTTAAAGCAACAGCGTGACCAAGGTGAAGATCGGGAGCGGTAGGGTCTATTCCTAATTTAACTCTTATCTTCTTAGACTTAAGCTGTTTTTGTAGATCGTTTTTATTAATCACCTCCTCGACACCTCGAGAAAGAAGTTCTTTATTAGAGATAGGCATGACTATATTTTAGCCCTTACTAACAATCTCGTCTATAAGGCCGTACTTTTTAGCCTCTTCAGCGGAAAGATAAAAATCTCTATCAGTATCTTTTTCTATCTTAGAAAGTGTCTGACCAGTATGACTAACTAAAATATGATTGAGTTTGTCCTTGATCTTTAAAATATGTCGAGCAGCAATATCAATATCAACTGCCTGACCCTCAGCACCACCCATTACCTGATGCAGCATGACCTCAGAGTTAGGAAGAGCGCTTCTTTTACCCTTAGTACCAGAAGCTAGTAAAACGGCTCCCATAGAGGCAGCTAGGCCGACACAGATAGTATGGACGTCTGACTTAACGTACTGCATGGTATCGTAGATAGCCATACCAGCACTAACAGAACCACCAGGAGTATTGATATAAAGTTTAATGTCCTTTTTTTGATCTTGGTGTTCAAGAAATAAAAGCTGAGCAATAACTGTGTTAGCCAAAGCATCAGTCACCGGACCACTGAGAAAAATAATTCTTTCTTTGAGTAGTCGTGAGTAGATATCATAAGCTCTCTCACCATATGCTGATTTTTCAACGACTGTAGGGATAAGATAGTTTTGAGTTTCTTTATTCATGATTATTGATTATCGAAAAATTCAAAAACTTTTTTGTTTTGTATTACGCCATAAATGTAATCATAAAATTTCTGATTATCAAGAGAGGCTTGATCATGATTATATTTTTGAATCTCCTGCCTCAGATCCTCCTCAGTTGGATTAAGACTTTCTTGTTCAGCGATCTTATAAATTACTAAATGAGATAGAACTCTTTTATTGGCTGTTGGTTCAAAATCTTTTCTAACCTCCTCCTCAGACTTGCCACTATTCTTCCAAGTTGCTTCTGACTCTTTAACCAAGCCATCAAGAGTACGATCGATCATAACTTGAGGCATCTCGATTTTAGAGGCTTTAACCACATCATCTATTATCTTGAGATGAGCTTTCTCTTTTTCTCTCGCCTGCTTCTCTTCAAAAATTCCTTTTTTAATGTCTTCCTTTAACTCAGTAATGTTTTTAAATTTACCCAAAGCTCCAGCAAACTCATCATTCATCTCAGGAAGTTTTCTCTCGAAGACTTCTTTGAGGTTAACTTTGAAATCTAGTTTTTTACCACGCATGTCTTCTTTCCAGTAGTCCTCTGGAATAGTTAATTGAAAAGATTCTTCGTCACCAGCTTTATGATCTATAATCTTTGCCTCAAAACCTGGTAAGAACTTCCCCTCTCCTAAGATAAACTGGTCAGAACTTTTTTCACCATTAACTTCGTAGTCGATTTTAACAACATCTCCTTTTTTAGCCTCTCTACTAACAGCTATAATCTGAGCTCTAGAGTTGCGTAACCATTCAAGAGATTTTTCAACCTCATCTTCATCAACTTTAATATCTTCTAACTTTCCCTTAATCTCCTTCATCTCTTTAGAAGCTATTTTTTTGTAATCACCAATTTTTATCTCCGGAAAGATTGTGATAGTTCCTGTATATTTTAAACCATCAACACTTGAGGTTATTTCAATCTCTGGTTGAGATACCAAGGTCCAATCATTCTCCTTAACTAAACTATTTAAACTTGAACGAACCGCCTCTTGAGCAGCTACTTCAAAGACCTTCTCTTTATCAACTGATTGTTCAGCTAATTCTTTAGGAACATTACCTTTACGAAAACCTTTAAGCTCTACCTGTGAGGTAGCCTGATCGGAAGCCTTCTGCCAATATTCCTGAAACTCATCCTTAGTTAGTTCAACGCCCAGCTCAATGATTGAGCCAGGCTTTTTGTTAATTGTATTTTTCATATTAGAGTAATGGAGCGATTATCAGCGCCACAATGCTGACTATCTTAATTAGAATGTTAAGACTTGGTCCAGAGGTGTCTTTAAAAGGATCACCTACTGTATCACCAACAACAGCCGCTTTATGGGTAGCAGAACCCTTACCTCCAAGATTTCCTTCTTCAATATACTTCTTAGCATTGTCCCAAGCACCACCAGCGTTAGCCATCATAACAGCCATTAAGAAGCCGGTAATAAGAGCTCCTATAAGCAGGCCGACTAAAGCCTCAGCTCCTTGATCACCAAAACCAAACCCAACAGCCACGGGAATAATAACGGCCAAGAATCCAGGTAGGATCATTTCACGAAGAGCTGCATCGGTAGCGATGGAAACAGCTTTATTATAATCAGGCTTCCCACTACCTTCCATCAAGCCAGGAATCTCTTTAAATTGGCGACGAACCTCATTAACAATCTTCATTGCCGCCTTACCAACAGCTTTCATTGTCATAGCGGAGAATAAGAATGGCATTACACCACCAATAAATAGACCAGCGATCACTACCGGGTCACCTAAGTTAACAACTTCTAAGCCAGCAACTTTAAAGAAGGATACGAGCAAGGCTAATGATGTTAGAGCGGCAGACCCAATGGCAAATCCCTTGCCGATGGCGGCTGTGGTATTACCAACTGCATCTAAAGTTTCAGCTGTCTTCCTCACATCAGCACCCATGCCAGCCATCTCAGCAATACCAGCTGCATTATCAGCCACTGGTCCATAAGTATCAGAAGCCAAAGTAATACCAAGAGTTGCGAGCATGCCCACTGCAGCGATAGCAATACCATAAACACCCGCTAACCAAGTCGCTAGAAGAATGGTAGCTACTACAATAACTACTGGAGCGATGGTAGACATCATGCCGTAAGAGAGGCCGCTAATAATATTAGTAGCTGAGCCAGTTTTAGAAGCCTCGGCAATTTCTCGGGTAGGACTAAACTCACTAGAAGTGTAGTAGTTGGTGATTAATCCAATTAGAAGACCAGCTACCAAACCAGTGATAACTGACCAAAAAATATTAAGTGGCTCTCCTTCAATAAACTTATTGGAGAGAAAGTAAGCGCCTCCAGCAAAAAGAATGGCGGCGGTAAAGATACCGTTGTGCATAGCTTTGCTAATTTTATTAGGATCAGAAGTTCTAACTAAAAATACTCCCACGATACTAGCTGCAATACCAAGACCAGCTAACATGAGTGGAAATAGAACAACGTTAGCACCGAAAGTTGCTACTGCAACCGATCCTAAAATCATAGCCGCTATTAAAGAACCTACGTATGACTCAAAAAGGTCGGCTCCCATACCCGCCACATCACCAACGTTGTCACCAACATTGTCAGCGATAACAGCTGGATTACGAGGATCATCTTCTGGAATACCAGCCTCCACCTTACCAACTAAATCAGCACCAACATCAGCGGCTTTAGTAAAAATACCTCCGCCAACACGCGCAAAGATAGAAATTAAACTCGCACCAAAACCAAGACCAACGATAGAACTAATGCTATCAGTAGCTAAATAAAATCCTGTTACAGATAACAACCCTAAAGCAACCACGAGAAATCCGGTTACCGAACCAGACCTAAAAGCGATTGCTAATGAAGGGCTAATTCCCTTTCGGGCAGCCTCTGCTGTTCGAGTATTCGCTCGCACAGCCACATTCATACCAATATAACCAGTAACAGATGAGGCAACCGCACCTAATAGAAAACCTACCGCTGTCAAAGAGTCAATAAATGCATAAATTAATGCGGCGAGCACAATAATCACCACAGTCAAAGTACGATATTGCTGATTCAAGTAAGCTTTAGCACCTGCTTGAATAGCGCCGCCAATTTCTTGCACCTTCTCATTACCAGTCGGCTTATTAAGCAACCAATAAGTGGTATAGATACTATAAATTATAGCGGCTACGATTGGGGTAAAAATTAAATAGTTTATTATATTCATATTTTATTCTTCTTTTTTATCTTCTACCTCTGCAGAAGGAATTTTCTCGACTTCAACTTCCTTCTCTTTTTCAGGTTCTACTTGTCCTTCCTCTTCCTTTACTTCTTTTGACTGTTCATCTACCGCATCAGCAATACCACTCTCCTGAACCTCTTCTGGGTTGCTCTGAGAACGAACGTCTATTTTCCATCCGGTTATTTTAGCCGCTAAACGGACGTTTTGTCCACCTTTTCCGATGGCTAAACTGAGCTGGTCATCAGCAACAAAGGCTTGAGCCTCTCTCTTAGGCAATATCTCTACCATTTTTACCTTAGCTGGTGATAAAGAGTTAGCTATAAAAGTAGCTGGGTCTTCAGACCATTCAATAATATCTAATTTCTCTTGACCCAACTCATTACTGACTGCCATTACCCTCATTCCTCGCTGACCAACACAGGAACCAACTGGATCTATACCCTCTACATTAGAAAAGACTGCGAACTTCGTCCTGCTACCAGCTTCTCGAGAGATAGCTTTAACCTCAACGGTCTCATCAGCTATTTCTGGAACCTCCATAGCAAAAAGCTTGCTAACAAATTTAGGATGTGATCGAGAAAGGATGATTCCTGGGGTTCGAGAATCTTCTTGAATATCGGTCACGTAAAATTTAAGTCGATCGCCAGATCGATAATGCTCACCAGGAATGGATTCGTTATAAAACATGATTCCTGTAGCTCGACCAAGATCAATGTAGACATTGCCTCGCTCAAACCGCTGCACAACACCACTGATAATATCACCCTCTTTATCTTTAAATTCTTGTAGAATAGAATCTCTTTCAGCCTCTCTTAGTTTTTGAAGAATAACTTGCTTAGCTGTTTGGGCAGCAATTCTACCAAAATCACTATGAGTTTCTAGAGGAAAGGTGATTTCATCATCTAATTTAGCGGTGGCTTTAATTTTTTTAGCTTCTTTTAATAGAATATGACGATCCTCATTGTATCGAGGTAATT
This sequence comes from Patescibacteria group bacterium, assembly GCA_003539915.1. Classification (GTDB taxonomy): domain Bacteria; phylum Patescibacteriota; class Minisyncoccia; order UBA6257; family UBA11618; genus UBA11618. The sequence continues at coordinate 12,877 of DPNX01000005.1, forward strand.
TCTCCTCATCATCTGCTGAAGCATCCTCTTCTATCTCAACTGGCTCACTCATATCAACGGTTGTTTCGTCGACAACTGTTTTAACTTGCCAAAATTTCACATCACCGCTTTTATTGTCAAATTTAGCTTTAACAATCTCCCCCTTCTTTTCGTATTCACGCTTATAAGCAGCAGCGATAGAATCCTCAATCGCCTCAATAACTTTATTGGGTTCGATGTTTTTTTCTTCAGCAATTTGCTGAACGGCGTTGTTAAGAGTTTTTAAATCAAACATATTTTTAGAATTAAAGGCCGCGTAGGCGACCTTTTTAATACTTCCATTATAGTACTTTAAATAAATCTTGTCAAAACAAATAAAAAAGAGCGCTTAGAAAGCGCTCTCTCCATGATCAAGCCATGGAAGTGGTGATGTTGTGCTGTTTGAAAGCCTTCTGAAGAGCTTCGATCTGATCGTCAAAGAGCGCGATGACCTCATCATCGGTCACTCCAATGTCACGATCAAATGCGTCCAGCTTTTGAATCTTTGCCAATTCAGCCTCTGTAAGGAATTTTATACCTCCGACCGACTGACCCAATTCGATTTGCTGTGTGCAATCATAGGGAACGATGAGAGTGTAGTTAACTACTACTACTCGCTCCGTCTCAACCTGATTGATCTTTCGAATATCCTCGAGACCCGGATTGGTAAGCAGCTCTAGAGAAAAGGCCTCTCCTAATTCTTCTTCCGTCTCCCTAATGAGAGCTTGCCTATCAGACTCGTCTTCCATCTTACTACCATTAACTGTCGCCTGACAGCCGCCGGCAAATGATTCAGGCCCTTCTCGTTCGTGATTGTGAGATCCACGAACTTGAAGAATCGCCGCAAGCCCTCCTCCTTTCTCCGTCGGTAACTCCGTAAAACACAGCAAGCCTACCACCTTTTTCTTTGCAGACTCCATTTCCGCTGACCTCATGTCACAGTTCCTTTCTTTCTACCACCAAAAAATAAAAATGTGCTTAATTAATTATTGTAATTTAAATCAAGTCTTGTCAATAGAAGAAGATACTGATAAAAAGAAGATATGCATAACCTGAAGAGCTGGATTGATCATAGCCCTGTAGTTAAAAAAGCTTATTATTTTGCTCAAAAAACTCATGCTGGCCAAAAAAAATATAATGGTCAACATTTTTTTGATCATGTTGTTAAAACAGCTAGAACTATAACCGAGTGGAGGTTGGATGGCACAGCTATAGCAGCTGCCCTACTGCATGATGTTGTTGACCATGCCTCAGTTACATTAGAAGAAGTGCGGAAAGAATTTGGTGAAGACATTCATTTTCTTGTTAGCGGTGCTAGTAATTTGAGGACTGTAAATTATAGAGGTGAAAAAGGTGAATTGGAAAATATAAGGAAATTTGTTTTAGCTACCAGCAAAGATATTAGAGTTTTATTAATAAAGCTAGCCGATCTTTTAGACAACTTAAGATCAATAAGTGATCGAATGACTCCTAAAGAAGAAAGGCATGCCATAATAGCTATTGAAATATATGCTCCTCTAGCCTATCGATTAGGAATGTTTCGACTAGCAGGAGAATTGGAAGACTTATCGTTCCCTCATGTTTATCCTCAAGAGTATGACTGGCTAATGAATAATATTAAGGATCGCTATAATGAAAGAGAGCGTTATGCTCAAATGATCAAGCCTTTAATTGAAGAGAAGTTAAGTAAAAATAAAATAAAGCTTCAAAAAATAGACTCCCGAGCAAAAAGATATTACAGCCTATATAGAAAATTAAAGAAGATTGATATGGATCTAGAAAGCGTCTATGACCTAGTGGCTATTCGCTGCATCGTCCCTACCATAGAAGATTGTTATGCGGCCTTAGGAGTTATTCATAAAGCATGGCAGCCTGTACCAGGAAGAATTAAAGATTATATCGCCCTACCTAAAGAGAATAATTACCAAAGCCTACACACTTCTATTTATGGACCTGATAATAAGATAATTGAGATACAAATTAGAACTCCTGACATGCACAATTTAGCAGAGAATGGTATTGCCGCTCATTGGTTGTACAAACAATTCCCAAAAGATAACTATTTGGGCAAACAAGTTAAAGAAAAAAATGGGAGTTGGGTTAGTAGGTTAAAAAATTGGCGAAAAGGATCCAGTGGTTCTAATAATTTTATTGAATCATTTAATATAGACCTTTTGATTGAGAGGACTCTTGTTCTCACTCCTAAAGGAATGGTTGTTGATCTTCCTCAAGACTCTACGCCCGTTGATTTTGCTTACAGAATCCATTCAGAGATTGGTCATAGCTGCATAGGGTCAAGAATTAATAACGAGAATAAACCTTTGCATACAATATTAAAGACTGGGGATGTTGTAGATATTCTTATTCAGAAAAACAAAGGGCCGTCTGAAAAATGGCTGGATTTTGTTAAAACTAATTTTGCTCGCAATCATATTAGATCAAAGCTTCGTCAACAAAAGAAAAGCTTTCTTCCAGAAGCAAAAGAGGTTGATCTCCGAATATCTGTTGAAGATAGAATCGGTTTATTGAAAGATATATCTGAAACGATTTCCCGATCTCATATCAACATTACCGACCACAGAGTTTCTGCCGTTGGCAGAAAAGGAGTATTAAAAAATATTAATATCAGATGTTCTGTGACTGATAAAAATAAAATAGAGAAACTTGTTGAAAAATTAAAGTCTCTCGATAATATTAAATCAGTTGCCTATCGTCTGGTTCGTTAGGAGAAGAAAGAATCTTATTAATAATCGATTGAAATTCTTCAGGAGAGAAAAAGCTAATCATTATTTTTCCTCCATCAGTTGTTTTCTGTAAAGAAACTTTTGTCCCTAAGACTTCTTGTAGGCGTTCTTCAAAAATTGTGAACTCAGGATTTTGGCTAGATAATGAATCTGGTTTATTTTCCGCAGCTGGCTTTCTAATATTACCAATACGATTTTTTAGCTCCCGCACACTAAGATTATTCCTAATAATCTCATTAAATAAATTCTGTTGCTGCTGAGAGTCATTAACAGCTAATAATAAACGGCCTTGGCTATCGCTAATCTTTTTTTCAGAAACCGCGTCTTGAATATATGAAGGAAGGTTGAGAAGACGGAGTACGTTAGAGATAGTCTCTCTGCTCTTACCTACCCTCGCCGCCACTTCTCTTTGAGTTAAACCAAATTCCTCCTGGAGCTTGGCATAAGATCGAGCGGCTTCGATTGGATTAAGATCCGATCGCTGAACATTCTCAACAATTGCCAATTCTAATTTATCTTTTTCATCTGCAATTCTTCTGACAATAGCTGGCACTCTCTCTAACCCAGCTATCTTAGAAGCTTTGAGACGCCTTTCTCCAGCAATTAACTGATATTCTATTTGTGTCCCCAACTCTGTTTCTATTTCCACCTTAGAAACAATTAAAGGTTGAATAACTCCTAACTCTCTAATAGAAGCAGCGAGTTCATTTAAAGACTCCTCATCAAAGTTTTTTCTAGGCTGATGAGGATTGGGCTTTATTTTGTTAACTTCAATATGAAAAACGGAGGTTTCTGAATTAACCTGAGGTTTTGACTGAGGCTTTGGGGTAGGAGAGCTATTGGATTCCTGACTCTTGTCAGGAATTAATGATTCAAGACCACGACCGAGCATAATTTTGATTAGATTGATTTATTTCTTGAGCTATTAACTCTCTTGCAAGACGTTCGTAAGCTTTAGCGCCACCAGACTCAGGGTCATAGAGACAGATTGGCTTAGAAAAACTAGGGGCTTCAGCCAAAGCTACCGCTCGAGGTATTTCAACATCGTAAACATGACCAACAAAATGACGTCTTAATTCTCGAGCGACCTCACGAGAAAGATGTTCTCTATTATCATACATAGTTAACAAGGCTCCAGCAACTTTAAGATTTTTGCCTAGATTATGATTTATCAAATCAATTGTTTCTAAGATCTGCCCCAATCCTTCTAAACCATAATATTCACATTGAACAGGAATGAGGACTTCCTTAGCTGCTGCTAAACCATTAATAGTTAACAAGCTAACGCTAGGAGGAAGGTCTATGAGAATGTAGTCGTATAAATTAGCAATGGGTTTAAGAAAGTTACTTAAATAATATTCACGATTAGGCTTGTTAAGTAACTCTACAGTAACACCAGCTAAACTAGGGTGAGCAGGAATATAATAGTAGTTGGTAATAGCAGAGGCTTTTGCCAACTCTAAGGCCAAGCGCTGACCCAAGACACCTTCATAAATACTTTTTCCTTCACTCTCTTTAATATTAAAACCAAGACCAGAGCTAGCGTTAGCTTGAGGATCAAAATCCACCAAAAGAACCTTTTTGCCATTGATGGCGAGATAAGCCCCTACATTGGTAGCGGTGGTAGTTTTCCCTACTCCACCTTTTTGATTACAAACAGCAATAATACGTGTCATCTCTATTTGATTTTACTACTATTTTGTGGCATTTTTCAAACACGCCCGGGTGGCGGAATTGGCAGACGCGCGTGACTCAAAATCACGTGAGAGAAATCTCGTGTGGGTTCGACTCCCACCCCGGGCACAATTAATTTAACAACTATTCATCAGAGTCTTGTTTCAACTCAATAGTCTTACCGTCAAGTATTATTTTAACAACGTAGCCATCGTCACGATCACCATCATCTCCTAATGTAATTAAACCTGAAGCACCTTGCCAATCTTCAACTGATCTAAACCATTCAGCAATTTTATCAGCATCATAACCAACTTCTGTGATAGCATCTCTTATCATTAAAATAGCATCGTGACTTGTTTGAGCATAACTTTGAAAAGGAAGCTCTTCTTTATATTTAAGTTCGTAATCTTTTGCTAATTGCTCAAATTTATTATTACTAATATTAATATTGAGCTCGGTAGTTAAAGCCCCTTCTAATAGCTTGGAATTTTCTTCTATTATTTTTTCATCACTACCAACAACATCGGTAACTAATAATGGTAGCTCCCATTTAAGATCTCGAATTTGCTTAAGAATCATCTCTATAATAGAAGAGGTCTCAATATTAACGAAGATAGCATCAGACTCTTCTTTTTTGAGCTTAGTTAAAGCGGGACTAAAATCACTAGTCTCCGCAGAAAACTCTTCTTTAACAACCTCTCCACCCATCAATTCAAAATTACTTTTAAAAGCTTCGAAAATATTAAGGGGACGATCTAACTTCTCCTGAATTACAGCTACCTTCTTCCACTCTTTGTCGTTATAAGCAATTTCAGACAACACAGATCCCTGATCATTATTGCTAGGATAAATTCTGGCAAAATATTTACTAATATTAATTAAGTCGGCACTACTAGACCTAGAAGAGAGAAGAAATATTTTATTTTCCTCAGCAATTGGAATAGCGGCTAAAGATTCGCTATCACAAAATCCACCAATAACAACTTTAATTTTTTCATCACTAGCTAACTTCTGCATTGCGCTAGTAGCAGCGCTACTATTACACCCACCGTCTTTATAAATAACTTCTATTTTTTTACCATCAATCCCACCAGTCTCATTAATCTCTTCGACTGCCATGGAGGTAATGTCTTTAACCAGCTTCCCTTTGTCAGATGACTCACCAGTAAAGGGAGCTATAAAGCCAATTTTAATCGTACTATCCTCAACTGGAACATTTAATAATTGATAAGATAATACCAAAACAATAAGGGCGACGATTAACCAAAAAATAATTTTTACCGTTCTACTCATATTTAAGACAGATCTTAATTAAGACTTTTTATTTGTCGCTATTATAACAAGCGAAGACAAAAATTCAAGCCATGTTTTAGAGCTGATAATCTCTTGAAATTTAAAACCACCCCGATAGGGGCGGTTTTTTTAGCAGGGGTGGAAGGAATCGAACCCTCAGTAACGGTTTTGGAGACCGTTGGTTTACCATTAACCGACACCCCCTATTTCTTATGTTCGTTGTGAACAATATGCTTACGACACCACTTACAATACTTCTTTAATTCCAACTTTCTTTCAACCGACTTTTTATTCTTAGTGGTGTAGTAATTAAAGCGAGCGCAATCAGCGCACTTCATTCTTATTAAATTTTCTGAATATCTTGATTTTGCCATAATTTAAGGTTGTTGCCTATTATACAATTTTTTAGTAAAAAAGGCAATTGAATTGGAGCCAGCGAGAGGGATCGAACCTCCGACCTTTCCCTTACCATGGGAGTGCTCTGCCACTGAGCTACGCTGGCAATAGTTTAGAGTCAAAATATTTGCGCACTTCTTGATCAATATCTCCTGCTCCCATAAAGGTTACCACCAACTTTTCTTTTTTGAACTCCTGTCGTAATTCTCTAATAAGACTAAGGACATCTTCGAAATTTTGCAAGTGGTAAGAACGTTTTTTCTTCCTCAGATCATTAAATAGATTTTCTGATGTTTTACCTCCTTCAAGCTCCCTACCAACAACCTCGTAGGTAGGCATAATGACAATAACATCAAAGTCGGAAAAGCTTTTTTTAAAATCACCATACAAATTAGTTAGTCTTTCAATCTGATGGGGTTGAAAAATCACAACGCTTTTCTTTTTTGGATAAGCCTGCTTAATACCCTTCCCAACAACTTTTATCTCACTAGGATGATGAGCGTAGTCATTAATATAAACACAAAGTTTGCAAAGCTTTGTTTCTGGCTTTGGAAGAAGAAATTCCATACGACGCCAGGAGCCGGTAAATTTTTTAACCGCCGATCGAGCATCTTTTTTAGAGACACCTAAGCTTTCAGCTACTTGCCAAGCTGCTTCAGCATTTAATTGATTAAACTCCCCTGGTATTTTCAAAGGCCATTTAGAAAATGCTTTTTTATTATAAAGAAAAGTCTCAGCAACAATACCCTTAGTGGCTTGTATAGAGTTTTTATCTTTAGCATTGATAAATACTTTTCCTTGAGGAGCTATGTTATTTAAATATTTGTTAAAACCATTAATAACGCCTTGAAGATTTTCAAAGGTGTCTAAGTGCTCCTTATCTATATTGGTGACCGTAACAATTGTTGGCTTGTATTGATGAAAGGAATTATTCCATTCATCAGCCTCTATAATAAGGTAGCGACTTTTACCTAAACGAAAATTACTACCACCGAACTCTTTCAAGCGCGTACCTACGATAACGGTAGGGTCTAAACCTGCCTCAATCATCATCAGAGATAATAAAGCGGTGGTGGTGGACTTACCATGACTACCAGAGACAGCTAATGTAATATACTGCTTGGTCAACTCCCCTAATGACTCAGCGTAGGTAAGGGTTGGGATCTTAAATTTTTTTGCTTCTTTTAATTCCGGATTATTTTTTTTAATCGCTGAAGAATAAACCACGCTATCAAAATTATTTTTAATATTTTTAGAGTTGTGTCCGATAAATAAATCCACCCCTTCTTTTTTTAAGGAGTCTGTAATTTCTGATTTAGCAAGATCAGATCCGCTAACTTTATAGCCCTGTGAGAGATAGTATCGAGCCAGGGAGCTCATACCTATTCCTCCTATACCAATAAAATAAATCCTATTCATATTTTTGAGCCACCCGTCGGATTCGAACCGACGACCTGCTGTTTACAAAACAGCTGCTCTGCCGCTGAGCTAGGGTGGCTTATGCAAAATAATTAATAACACGATATTAGTTATTTGTAAAAGGTTATTGAAATGATTTTTTGTTACATCTATACTTTTGGTATGACACAAGAAGAACTTAAAAAATATAAAGATAGTCTAGAGAGTAACAAGAAGGAGCTTGAGGAGTTGATTGCTAAGACTCCCCTTGTTGAAGATATGGGAAGTGACACAGAAGGCACTTCGTTTGATCAAGAGGCTGATGAGGCAGAGGCAATGGTTAATAATGCTGCTATTAGAGATTCTCTCAAGGAAAGATTAAAAGCCATCGATAATGCATTAGAGAAAATCGATAAAGGAGAGTACGGCAAGTGCGAAAAATGCAATGAAGGGATCGATGAAGAAAAGATAGAGACCTCTCCCGAATCAAGTCTTTGTAGAAATTGTAAATAAATTATAACCAAATAAAAGCCCCCCATTTAATAAGGGGGTGTTTTTTTAGTTCATGGAAGGAGGACTTTGATCCCATGATTCTGATTCATCACTCTCTTCATCTACTGAGCCAATCAGGCAAATAAAAGGGGTTTGGGAATCACTGTCGCCTTCTATCTTCAGACTTGTAGTAGTGCCGATTCTAATCTGATCTAAGGGCGTATCACCAAACTCCTCCCTTATAATCTCAATCAAAGTGGAAGCGGAGAATCCTTCGCCTGTCTCCACATCAGCTTTGATAAAAATCGTGATATTAGTTTGGTAACTTTCTTTTGGTAACTCACCCAAGCCCTTTATGAACCTCAGCATCTCTTCACGATGATTTTCGAATAACATAAGTTCCTCCTAAGCAATCAACGAGTTTCAAAGTACTTTATTAAACTTTATATAAGTAAACGGAATAAAACAAATTTGTTTATATATTTTATATAGCTTATAATAAAAATGTTTCACAGTGAAACATTTTTATAATTACGCAGCAGTGGCAGACGTCTACCATCCTTACGTAAATGAAATTATCAAAAGACTACATACTAGGAATTGCCGAAAGTAAGGCAATTTTTACTTTTTCCGGCAATGGGACAAAAAAGATCCCTGCCTTTTATTTTGTAATGGAGGCTAAAGATAAAGAAATGGTTAAAGAAGTTAAGCTATATCTAGGTTTAAAGAATAAAATATACGTACACGATCCTTATAAAAAAGATGGGGCAAAAAGAAAAAGTTCGGCAAAAATAGCTGTAAGGGATTTCAATCAAATAAAAAACATAATAATTCCATTCTTTTATAACCAATTAAAGGGGAGTAAGGGAAAGGAATTTATTAGCTGGCTCAATAAAATAGGGAAGGATCCTGCTGTTCCAAAGCTTTATAAGCTATTTTATAGACTACATAGGACAGGTTATTGGAAAAAGTAGGGGAATTTTTTATTTTTTTACGTAAGGATGGTAGACGTCTACCACCGAAAATAGCTGTTTTTGGCAAAATCGCGAATTCTTATAGGTTTTATGGGCACATCGGGTTTTCCAAAAAACACTAAAAAAAGACCCATGTTTGACATTAAAAAATGATATTTGTCAATTTTTGAAAACCCGGTAGTTCGATAAAATCTACAATATTTTAAAAAACAGGGGGTGTCTACCACTGTCTACCAAAGTGTCTACCATCTAGGCCGTGGTAGACACTTAAAAATAAAAAAGACCCCGATTGGGGTCTGACTTTTGTTAAGATGGCTTGATCACAACACAAGCACTATTCTGAGAAAGGTACTTTTGAGCCACCTCTCTCAATTTGGCACGACCTCCTCTTCTGAGGTATTTGGTGATCCTCTCTCCCCTTTCATGCAACCTTGTTAAATCAAGATCTCCATTTGAAACGCTTGCTACAATTTCATCCATGAGCAAGGAAGGGCATCTTTTAAAAACCTCCATGAACTCACTGTCGTACATAAAACCGATGCAATCTTCAGCCTCCGACCTACTAACAAGCTGATCGCATAGCAAACGGCATTGATCGCGAAAGGCTCTTATTCCGACTCTTACAAAACTCTGGTCAATGGTAGCAAAGTGAAAACAAAATAATCCGTGAGCAAAAGTTCTTTCTGTTAATACCGGTGATCGATAAGAACCTCCTGCCCAAGACTGGTTCTTAGTCCTTATCTCTCCATACATCCGTCTAGAAAGAATTCTGGCAAGGATATCGATAGCCTCAGCATCTTTACTAAGATAGGTTTCGGTAGGGAAGCCTATGGCAACATGATACTGATGAATACCCGGCCGAACAACGACCTTCCTTTTTGGCTCTTTAAGAACGTACGAATCAGCATTGTACCTAGTTCGAAAACTAGGATTATAATGCCTCGGCTGATTAACCCAATCTCCCAACTCTCTTTCAATCAATCTTGCAACTTCCGAATGACTAGGTCCCAAATAAACAACGAACGCATTCTTAGGGACATAGTATCTTTGAATATGCCTATTGATATCAAGAAGAGAGGAGCGACGAACATCGCTCATTCGGCCATCGATTGGATTTCGAGCAGTAAACCTTTTAGGAAAAAGGAGCTCGCAGAATAGATCCTCTATCCAATCTACCATCGAATCTCGTGCCATCAGAAAATGTTCTTGATTGACACTAGCTTTCTCTGAATCACAGACTGATTTAGAAATAACCGGTTCCTTCATCATGCAAGAAAACATGTTGAAGAGGTTTCGATTGTGAGATTTTTTTATACTGTCCATTGGACCAAATGTAGTAGCTGTCCTACCAGTAGTAATCCAAGCTAAATCACTATAGCCAATAGTTCTGTGCATAATCGATTCAACCTGCTGAGGATTATGCTGTTTTGATTCAGCGCATATAACATGCTCCGTTAGATGTGAGAGACCTCTACGGTTAGGAGGGTCGTGAATAGAGCCAGCCATGATAACAATCAAGGCCAACTCCTTTGATTCACTACTATCATTTTGACTATAAAACCTTAGGCCATTTTGAAGACGACCACAGTGAACTTTGTAACAGTCTTTCATAAACCAACTCCTTTATTCGGTTTGTTAATGAGCTCTAAGAAAAGATTATAAAAGAATATTGTACTATTAGTCAACAATAAAAAAGCGCCTGCTGTTAAGCAAGGCGCGGGGAAAGGGCAGGAACCTGAAGATCACGCTGACAGACTGTTAAAGTAGTCTACCAAGTGCTGAACTTCTTCGGTGAAATCCTCTACTCTTAAACTGTTTCTGAGCATGATCCAGACATCATGATTTTCAGTCGGTACCTTAAAGAATCGAAACAAAACCATTTGTCCATCATCCAGGCGACCATTGACGTCTCCAACCCACATCCTTCTGCTCTCAGAATCGAGATGAAGTGCGAGCTTGTGTTTGCCTACATCCAAAACCAAAGCTTCTCCACCAGGGACCAACGTGATTTGTGTAGACTCCGTTCTAGTTAGCATCCTAGACAGATCTCCTTCCTTAAAAAGAACTAAAAAATCTTCACCAACACCGGCGAAGATGTTTTTATATGATAAACCAACAAATTTTAATTGTCAAGTAAAAAGCAATTGTGGGCGCTGAGGGTATCGAACCCCCGACCTACTCGGTGTAAACGAGTCGCTCTACCACTGAGCTAAGCGCCCTGTGGGCCCGCCTGGATTCGAACCAGGAACCACCAAGGTATAAGCTTGGCGCTCTAACCATTGAGCTACAGGCCCTTGCGGCATTTATTATACCGCAAGCTTGTTTAATTGGAAAGGTTCCAATATACCATAAAACTCTTCTTGTTCAAGGACCTCCTTCTGAAGAAGGGCGTCGGTAATAGCTTGAAGAACCTCTTTGCGATCTTCTAAAACCTTCTTAGCAGTCTCGTGAGCGTGAGTGATAAAGCTTTTAACCTCAGCATCAATCTTAGCTGCTACATCTTCAGAATAGTTTTTGTCAGATGCTATGTCTCTGCCTAAGAAAACCATATCATTACCTTCTCCATAGGCGATTGGGCCTAGCTTTTCACTCATACCATATTTGGTAACTAGTTTTCGAGCCAGACTAGAAGCTTGCTTAAGGTCGTTGGAAGCACCAGTACTCATCTCACCAAAGATTATCTCTTCAGCGGCATAACCACCCATCATAGTAGCTAGGTCGGTTAAGAATTGAGAACGTGTTTTCAGATTGGTTTCTTCAATAGGAAGTTTCAAAGTATAACCACCAGCAAAACCACGGCTGATTATAGATACTTTATGAACTGGATCAGAGCCTTCTAAGCTAGCAGCTACTAAAGCATGGCCAGCTTCATGGTAAGCGGTGATCTTACGCTCCTTATCAGTAATAACTCGGCTACGACGCTCCGGACCAAGTAGTACCTTTTCTACTGATTCAAGAAAGTCTTGTTCGGAAACAACCTTTTTATCATTACGAGCAGCTAGAATAGCAGCTTCATTAACCAAGTTGGCTAGATCAGCACCAGAGAAACCCGGTGTTCTAATAGCAATCTTTTTAACATCAATATTTTCTTCTACTGGCTTATCTTGCATGTGAATTTTTAAGATAGCCTGACGATCTCTAATATCAGGAAGGTCTAAAACAACCTGTCGATCAAAACGTCCTGGGCGCAAAAGAGCCTTATCAAGAACATCTGGTCGGTTGGTAGCAGCCAGAACAATAACCTGAGTATCTCTTTCAAAACCATCTAACTCAACTAGGATCTGGTTAAGAGTCTGCTCCCTCTCATCATTACCACCTCCTAGACCAGTACCACGCTGACGTCCAATGGCATCAATCTCATCAATAAAGAGGATGGCTGGAGAAGCTTTCTTGGCTGTAGTAAAGGCATCACGAGTTCGAGAGGCACCAACACCAACAAACATCTCAACAAACTCTGAAGCAGAGATAGAAAAGAATGGTACGTTACCCTCACCAGCAACAGCTCTAGCTAATAGAGTCTTACCAGTTCCTGGAGATCCCATTAATAGAACTCCTCGAGGAATCTTAGCTCCCATGTCTAAAAACTTCTTAGGATGCTTTAAGAACTGAACTACCTCTTGCAACTCTTGCTTAGCCTCTTCTAGACCAGCAACGTCTTTAAAGGTAATCTTGTCTTTCTTTTTAGGGGAAAAGAGGCGAATGTTAGCCTTGCCAAAAGAGAAGGCCTGAGAAGCTCCTTGTTTAGCATTCTTGAAAACTAACCAGAAGACAAAAAGAATGATCAAGATAGGCAAAAGAGAAGGGATAAGAATTTTGGCCCAGAATTTAAAACCAGACTCATCCTTAATCTCTAAAGAAATACCTCCTAGTTGACTTGCTTCAACACCATAGTTCTTTAAGGTCTCACTTAAACCTAAGCCAGCCTCCTTACGAGTCACAGCTTTTTCACCACCTTTTAATTCAATCTCCAAACTCTCACCAGCGACAATGATCTTAGAGACCTCTTGTTCACTAATTTTAATAACCAGCTCATCTAACGTTAGAGGGGTTGGCTTAACAAATGAGCCAGAGACTGCGGAAAAGGCGATCGCAACTACCAAAAGGGTAGCTATTGCCCAAATAATATTCTTATACAACATTTTCATAGTAATATATAATAAAATTAAATTAGTATTTAGTCAACTCCTACCATATATATGATAGACTTATGATATGACTATTAACCAGTTACTGCAAGAATATCTGGATTATATAGAGATTGAGCGTGGTCGCTCGCCTAAGACTCGTAATAATTATGAGCAGTATCTTAAAACTTTCTTTGGTTTTGCCAAAATAAAAAACCACCAAGATATTACTTTAGATAATATAAAAAAGTTTCGCCTTCACCTGGCTAGAACTAATTTAAAGAAAGTAACTCAAAGTTATTATATTATAGCTTTACGTAATTTTCTTAAATATTTAATTAAAAAAGACTATGAAACTATTTCACCAGATAAAGTTGAATTACCAAAGATCCCTCAACGACAAATAGAAATTATTGACCATGATGACCTAGAAAGGCTAATGAGCGCTCCAGAAGGTAAGGATTTAAAAACACTACGTGACAAAGCTATCCTAGAAACACTCTTTTCTACCGGCCTTCGTCTCTCAGAGCTCTGCGCTTTAGATAGGTATATAAATTTAGAGAAAAAAGAGATGACTATAAGAGGAAAAGGGGAGAAGTTACGCCTCGTCTTCATTTCTAATAAGGCTAAAGAAGCTATAGAAGAGTATTTAGATAAAAGAGGAGATACTTTAGAAGCTCTCTTTATTAGCTTAATGAGGGAAAAGGTTATTGGCAGGATAACCCCTCGCTCAGTACAGAGATTAATAAACTTTTATGCTCGTAAAGCCGGTATTGTTCAAAAAAAAGTTTCTCCTCATACACTACGTCACCAATTTGCTACTGATCTTTTAATGAATGGGGCTGATTTAAGAGCGGTTCAAGAAATGCTAGGGCACAGTAATATTTCAACCACTCAAGTTTATACTCATATAACTAATAGGCAGTTAAAAGAGATCCATAGAACCTTCCACGATAAGAAATAATTATATTATTGTGGGCGAGGGGAGACTCGAACTCCCACGAGCGTAAGCTCAATAGGTCCTAAACCTATCGCGTCTACCAATTCCGCCACTCGCCCTTTACGAACTCCTTTTTTTATAATATAATATCACAAAACAGAACTTTGACAAGTACTTAATTAGGAGAATTCCTATGGTCAAACATAGCCCTCACGGAAAAGAGCAGAGCTGGGAGAGAGCTATCAGAAAAAAGAAGCGTAAAGAAAAACGGAAACGGAAACGAATAGCAAAAAAACTCAATAAGAAAGGGGTTTGAAATGAATGACATAAAAAATCGTTATCGGTTGAGGACTTGGTTGTTGGACAATCTTTTTAAAGTCGGGCTAGTCAGCATCTTAACTGCGTTACTTGTAGTAACAGGCTATCTCTATCCCTCTTTAATACCTTTTGTAGCATCAATTCTACTAACACTCTTTATCATCAAAGCATCAATTGTCAGAGTGCCTTCTATTCATTTTGGTGAGTATAGGGTCTTTGATGAAAGAACTGGTGATACTGTTGGGGAAGGACTTCATTGGTGTTGGTTGTGGCAACGCATCCATCTTCATGATGCTTCTGTAAAGAGTATTGAAGTCAAAGAAAGTTTTACTACTTTCGATGAAGTGGAAGCTAAACTCAAGGGAACTGTTCAGTATAGGGTCGATGATAATAATGCTGCTAAGTTTGCAGATTTTTCTGAAGACACTATCAAGAAAGGTTTGAGTGATTTGGTTAGTAGTGAGCTTGGTATTATCGCTGGTCTACATGAATATAAATCATTCATTGAAGACCGTGAGACTATTCAGCTCATTATCGACTGCATCCTGTGCCTTAAAAAAGTTCCTCATCATGATTTTGATGAAGTAAGAGAAAGTAAAGCTCTTGATGAGCTAACTTTTAAAGACTTGTTAACAAGTGAAGGGATCGAATCTACTGGTAAGAGTATTAGACCCAAAGGCAGAATAAAATTCTACAATCTCTTCTCTGAGGAGATAAAAGCTCTTCTCAAAGAAGAGCTTTCCAATAGAAATAAAAATTCTGCGGTTGAAAGTAAATACGCTATCGACATTGATCACTTTGCTTTAGCCGATGTTGGATGGACCGATGAGTTCAAAAAGGCTATGGAAGAGAGAAAGAAAGCGGAGGCCAAGGTTAGGGCAGCTGAACAAACTCTTGATCTGATTGAAAAGATAGGAAGTCTTTCTGACATCCCTTCGACAACAGCTCTTCATGCGGCTATGGCGATAACTAACAATACTAGTCATCAAACGATAGCGGTTGAAGGAGAGTCTGGTGGAGTGATGCCTATCATCAGAACAAATCCTGCTGCAGCTGATGACTCTGATTGACAAATATGGCAAAGTATGCTATATTAAGGACAGTAACTTAATAGTTCTGTCCTTTTTTTTATCAGAAAGGAGGCTCTCATGGCCGAAGATAAAGATAAAAAGGATACTGTTGTTGGTGGATTTTCTACCGGTTGGATTAAGACTTTTCTTGTTATCACAGCTGTGATAATCACCAATTATGTCTATGACTATGTGGGGGCATCTTCTAGCTTAGCTGAGTTAGAAGAAGGTCAAGCTCAAATAGCAGCAACCAGCTCTTCAGCTTCGGATCAATTAAATGATCAGAAAGCGGAAGAGAAGATGATCTGGATTGGATCAGAGAATCAACCAACCTCTACCAGAGTAACGTTGAGTCCTGATGAATGGTCGGATAGAATTGAGTTTCTACCCGGTGCCCATAATGAAGCTTGGATCATTCCTCCTACTGGAGGAATGGTGGAGATTCAAAATGATGACTACCAGACTCTTCAGTTGCGATGGGAAGATATTCAACATGGCAATGATGTTGAACTTGGTAGTCTTCTCTCTTTCCGCTTACGAGGAAAGGGCGTGGCAACTGTTCAAACAAGACCAATGCGACAATGGTAAAGGCAAAGCCCCTGCTAATTAATAGCAGGGGCTTTTTTATACTACGTTAAAGAAGTTTTTATTAACTTTGCGGTACTTGTAGAAGTTGCTTGATAATAGGAGTTACAGAATTAGCTAGCAACACAACAGCAATACCTATTATTGCATAAAGTAAAGCCTTTTTAGCTGTTCCGACTTTACCCTCATCTCCTGCGGAGGTGATGTAAAGAAAGGCTGCATACAATATCAATATAATAGCTATAACTAAAACAATGTTTTGGATCCAGCCTATGGATGTCTCCAGTAATGACTGAACACCTTCAAAAGTTCTAATAGGAGATTGTTGCTGCCCAGACTGACCTGGTTGGAATTGACCAAGCGCCAACAAAGGCAAAGAGGTTGTGGCAATAATAGACCACTTCATTAATTTATTCATTAATTTAATACGATAAGAGTTTCTTGACGACCTTTCATTCTTATTTTAACTGATTAATATTTTTCAACAATTATAGTACTGTTAATAACTGGTTAATAATAACTGCTGAATAATAGCAGTAATTCCACTTGCTAAAAGCAGAATACCATAACCAGCAACAGCCCATAAGATAGTTTGACGAGCTTTAGTTACTTTATCTGGACTACCGCCAGAAACTATAAATTGATAACCGGCCCAAAGAATCATAATTACTACCACTGGGGTAGCCAGAATGACCAAGCCGTTGATTACCCTACCTAAAACTTCCTGAAAATTACCATAATTTCCGAGAGGACTATCAAACCTTATATCACCACTACCACGACCACCACTAGGCTGAGTAACACGAAAACCACCAGGCTGAACAACACTACCACCTTCATTCATCATCATCATATTATGATTTCTAGCAAAAGCTGTCTGAACTTGAATAAGTTTTAGTAAGATTCCTTCCATTGCATTGATTATAACAGATTAATTTAATAAATACCTGTTTTTTATTTTATTTCAGTTGAGTGCAGCGAATAGCATTCCAGGGCATAGGACTGCCATAGAACTTATTACTGCCAGTAATGACAAGAAAGACTGTGCTCACTATGATCCATGCTCCTAGTACGATAGCTAGGCCTGTAACAGCGGCTTGAATAACTTTTTTACCAGTAGACAGTCTATCAGGAGACCCGCCGGCTGTAATGATAAGGAAGGCTCCCCAGATAATAAGCAGGGTTGCTAGAAAAGGAGCTAGCCCAGCCATAAACTTAACTATGTTATCAAGTAGTCTAATTAGATCGCAAAAAGTACATAGTCTTTCTAAATTGTTAGGAAATAGTCTTCCTGTGCACTGAGGAACTATTTGTGAGAAAAATTGAGGCATTTAAAATTAGCGACGAG
>DPNX01000052.1 GCA_003539915.1 Patescibacteria group bacterium
CGCGGCTAAGCTGAGTACATAAGAAAAAGTTCCCCAGTCTGAAGCACCAAGGGTTCGAGCAGCATAGACAACTAACACCGCCCTAATTAAACGACCGGTGACTTCACCACCGGTTAGCCAAAGAGTATTTTTAACAATTTTGTTCCACATTCTACTTATTAAGAATACACCGCCCTTACTAGAGCTGTGAAATTAGAGATGTTAGTTTTTAACAAAAAACATCCGCAGAGTTTTAATTACAACACCTAGATCAAGCCAAAAAGATTTGTTTTTGAGATAGAAGATATCGTATTGAAGTTTTTGATAAGCATCCTCTACTGAAGCACCGTAGTGATAGTTCAATTGAGCCCAGCCGGCGATACCTGGTCGGACAAGATGACGAAGCTCATAATGAGGAATAACCTTCTTCAGGTCTTCAGTGAATTCTGGTCTTTCTGGTCGAGGACCAACGAAAGAAGCTTCGCCTTTAATAATATTCATCAATTGAGGTAGTTCATCGAGATGACTACGACGAAGAAACTTACCCAAGGTGGTAACTCTAGCATCATTTTTTTGAGACCACTGAGCTCCTTTTTTCTCAGCATCTTTGGTCATAGTTCGGAATTTATACAACATAAACTCTGATTCATATTGACCAACTCTAGTTTGTTTATAGATAGCAGGTCCACGGGAGGTTAATTTAACCAATAATCCAATAAGTATCATCAAAGGCAAGAGGATAATCATCATTATAAAAGCCATGATTATTTCACAAGGCTGTTTGATAGTTTCATAAATCTTATTCTGGCTAACTAGATTTTCTAGAAACCAAACTTCACTTAACTCTGAAAGAGGAACTTTTTTGAAGATTCTCTCATAAAAAGAGGCGATATCAATTGTTTCTATTCCTAAGGCCAAGTTGCGATAAATAGCACGAGCGGTTTTAGAGTCCTTTTTAATATGATCAGGAATAGCAATCAGGTCTATATTTTCGCTAATGATGATCTGGCTAATGTGATCAATTTCTTTATCACCTAGCTCATCTTTGAGCCAATATTTAATTGCGTATCCAAGTTGAGGATTATTTTCTACTTGTTTAACAATTTCCTTGGTTGTATCGTTATTACCAATCAAAAGAACATTGGTGCATGGAATAGAGGAGCTGATAAGTCTGTTGTATAGACGACGCCAGATGAATCCCAAAACAGCAAAAAAGGCGAGCAGAATAAAGAGGTTGGTCTTAGGAGCTATATCTAAAGGAAGAATGTAGAAAGTGGCGATAGCTAAACCAGCATTAACGATTAGAGTGGTGCCAAATCTTTTAAAGAAACCTAGGTCATTTTTAAGGTGGCGAATGTCATAAAGACCAGCAATGTAGAAGATGAAGATCCAAAAAATAAAGATATATGTGAAGGGACCGAGATGAATATCTAGGATCCGGTTATTAAAAGGTTGGTCGTAACGGACCAATAGAGTTAGGGCGAGTGATAGGTAGAGCATTAAGATATCACCCGTTACGAGTATTAATTGTTTTATCTTGACAAGGCTATTCATGCACTAGTATCCTACTAAAATATAGGAAATAGTCAAAGGATATATGTGTTCCTGAAGAGATAAAAAGCACATATTTAAAGAGACTTTTCTATTTATAGGAAGTTGATGTATAATACTTAAACAAAGGTCCACTAATTTAATTTGTATATATATGAAGAAAGTTACTATTTATTCCACACCAACTTGCGTTTATTGCAAAATGGCCAAAGATTTTTTTAAAGAAAATAAAGTAGATTATACCGAAAAGGATGTTTCTGCGGACGATAAAGCCCGAGAAGAAATGGTTGATAAGTCTCATCAGATGGGAGTACCAGTTATTGATATTGACGGAGAGATGTTTGTTGGTTTTGATAGAGACGCTCTATCTAAAGCATTGGAAATATAATTATGTATGACTTGGTAATCATAGGAGGAGGTCCAGCTGGCGTAGGAGCCGGTGTTTATGCAGCGCGAAAGAAAATTAAAACTCTTCTTATTACTGAAGAGTTTGGTGGGCAGTCTATGTTTTCTCCAGAGATTAGAAACTGGATTGGTACCAAAGTTTTAACTGGTTTAGAACTAGCTAAGATGTTAGAAGAACAATTACTTGATTACAAAGATGATATTGATGTTTGGAAGGGTGATTTGGTAGAGAAGGTTGCTAAGAAAGGCAAGGGTTTTGTTATAACTACTAAGAAAGGACAGAAAGTAGAAACCAAAACCGTCTTAGTTTGTTGAGGTAGTAGGCGACGACGTTTAGGTGTTCCTGGTGAAGATAAGTTGGATGGCAAGGGCTTGGCTTGGTGCGCTACCTGTGACGCCCCAATGTTTAAAGATAAGGTAGTAGCTATTATTGGTGGTGGTAATGCTGGTTTAGAAGCAGCTCTTACTCTCGATCCATATGCTAGCAAGCTTTATTTAATACAAAGAAGTGACAGGCTAAAAGGAGATGCAGTGACTCAGGATAAGGTTAAGGGTCTGAAAAAAATGACTGTTGTCTTCAACGCTTTAACCCAGGAAATCTTAG
>DPNX01000016.1:0-6125 GCA_003539915.1 Patescibacteria group bacterium
AGCGGTTCTTCCTACCGCCTATGAAGAGTCAGCTATCGACCTATACTTAACAACCAGAAAGAAGATTGGTCAGTGGTTAAAAGGTCAGATGCTATTAAGCTTAGTGATTGGTCTCTTAACCTTTATTGGTTTGTATTTCCTTGATGTGAAGTACGCTCTTCTTCTAGCCCTATTAGCTGGTGTCTTTGAGTTGATTCCTTTTGTGGGTCCAGTCTTCAGTGGTGGTATAGCAGTTCTGATTGCTCTCTCCACCTCCTTCAATCTCGCCCTTTATGTATTAATACTTTTCGTTATCATCCAGCAGTTAGAAAATAACTTGTTGGTGCCAGTGGTAATGAAATATACTACCAACCTTAACCCCGCTGCCATCCTGATATCTATTCTTATTGGTGGTACTGTCTTTGGTTTTGCTGGTTTGATTCTTGCTGTGCCCGCTTCAGTGTTGATTCAAGGCGTTATCGAAAAATGGGCTTCAGCCAAAAAGAGAAAAAAAGGTTTGGGTTTATAAAAAAACCCCGCTAACGCAGGGTCATAACTTCTTCTTTTCTGATCAGAGTCACCCTTCCCGAGGGTGATTTTTCGATTACATCGAACTGATCTAAAGAAAAAGTTTTTTTCTCGTGCCATTTCAAAGGATTGGTATATCCATAGATGACCTTTGTCATGAAAGCACAGAGCAGGCGACGATCTCTCGATCTTACCCAGAGGACGATCTCGCCCTCATTTCTTAAATCAAGCTTCATTTGCATTTCTGCTCCTCCTTGATAAGCTAGTCAAGTTCCAGGCCACATTATATGACAATAATACATTTTTGTCAATGCTGGAAAAAAGCTTATAAAAGAACTATAATCCTTATACAATGTCAAAATTTTACATTACTACCTCCATCGCTTATGTTAACGGAGCACCTCATATCGGTTTTGCTTTAGAATCTATTCAAACCGATGCTATCGCTCGTTATCGTCGCCAACAAGACGATCAGGTTTTCTTTTTAACTGGTACTGATGAGCACGGTGCCAAGATTACTCGTACCGCTGAAGAATTAAAGATTACTCCTCAAGAATTAACGGATATTAACGCTGCCAAGTTCAAGGCTTTGAAGGAGGTGTTAAATCTTTCCTGGAATGATTTTATTAGAACCACCGATCAAGAGAAACACTGGCCTAATGTGGTTAATCTTTGGCACAAGTTAGAGGCTAGTGGTGATATTTATAAAAAGACTTATCGGGGTTTATATTGTGTTGGTCACGAAGCCTTTGTTACCGAAAAGGATCTAATTGATGGCGTATGTAAAGATCATCAGTCCAAGCCAGAGATTGTTGAAGAAGAGAACTACTTCTTCCGTCTTTCTAAGTATGCTGACCAGGTTAAAAATCTGATTGAGAGTAATGAGTTGAAGATCTACCCTCAAACCAGAGCTAATGAGATCTTGAGTTTTATTAAGCAAGGTATTGAAGATATTAGCTTCTCTCGACCACGAAAAGACCTTAGCTGGGGCATTCCTGTGCCTGGTGATGACACTCAAACTATCTATGTCTGGTGCGATGCTCTCTCAAACTATCTTTCTCAGCCTGACCAGTGGCCAGCTGAGTTGCATGTGATTGGTAAGGATATCTTACGTTTCCATGCTCTCTTTTGGCCAGCTATGCTACTCTCAGCCAAACTACCCTTACCCAAAGCTATCCTTGTTCACGGTCACATTACGGTTGATAATCAGAAGATGTCCAAGAGTTTGGGTAACGTGATTGATCCGGTTGAATTGGTTCAAAAGTATGGGGTTGATGCTGTTCGTTACTATCTCCTACGAGAAATCCCACCTTTTAATGATGGTGACTTCAGCTATCAAAAATTTGAAGAGCGCTATAACGGTGACTTGGCTAATGGCTTAGGCAACTTTGTTTCTCGAGTTTTTGCCCTACAAAAAAGACTAGAGGTTTCTGTTAATGATAAGACTTCTGATGATGTTAGTAGCTTTATTAAAAGAGTTAAGGAGCAGATGAGTGCTCGAATGGATCAGTATCGTCTCAATGAAGCTTTAGAGACTCTTTGGGAGTTGATTAGTTATGGTGACAAATATATTAATGAGAAAAAGCCTTGGGAGACGGGGGACAAGAATGCGGTAGCTAATGCTCGTGAATTAGTTGATCAAGTTGCTGAACTATTAAAACCCTTCTTACCAGAAACTTCCGAAAAGATAATTAAAGGTGAGCCAGGAACTTTATTTCCAAGATTATAACAGAAAAGCTATGACAATATTTGATGCTCACACTCATATTCACTTTCCCGCATACGACAAAGATCGTGAGGCGGTGATTAAGCGTGCTCAAGAAGCCGGGGTTAAGATGGTTACCGTTGGCACCAACTTAGAGACTTCTCAGAGCGCTGTTGATCTTGCTAAGCAATATCCTGATGATATTTGGGCTACCGCTGGCTTTCATCCAGCTCATGCTGGTAAAGATTGGTATCACGACAAGAAAGAGCAGAAAGGCTCTCAACAAGAGGCTTTCGATAAAGCAGCTTTGCTGGAGTTAGCTAAGGATGAGCGGGTAGTAGCAATTGGTGAGTGTGGCCTTGATTACTTCCGTGGCAAAAAGAATGAAGCAGCTCAGCGAGAGACTTTTCAACAACAACAGGCTATTGCTCAAGAGCTTAATAAGCCCTTAATGATTCACTGTCGTCCTTCCGCCAATAGTGATGATGCTTATGAGGATCTAGTTGAGTTACTCGACCCTAACACACCAACTATCATGCATTTCTTTGTGGGCTCGGTTGGGGTAGCTAAAAAACTATTAGCCAAAAACTGTCTCTTTACCTTTGGCGGCGTTATTACTTTTGTTCGTGAGTATGATGAGGTTATTAAAAGCATTCCTTTAACTAACATTATGTTGGAGACCGATGCTCCATACGTTACCCCGGATCCTCATCGAGGCAAGAGAAACGAGTCCGCTTATGTAGTGGAGGTAGCTAAAAAAATAGCCGAAATCAAAGATATTGATTATGATGAAGTAGTATCGCAGACAACTGCTAATGCAAAGAAAGTTTTTAATATTTAATGAAATACAATCATCATAAAGTAGAAAAGAAATGGCAGAAGATCTGGGAGAAAGATAAACCCTGGCAGGTTAACGATAAATCTAAGAAGAAAAAATACTATTCATTAATTGAATTTCCTTATCCTTCTGGACTTGGTTTGCACGTGGGTCATGTGCGGAGCAGCACGGCTATGGATATTATCTCTCGCAAGAGGCGCATGGAGGGTTATAACGTTCTCTATCCTATCGGCTGGGATGCTTTTGGTCTACCTACCGAAAACTATGCTATCAAAACTGGTATCTCACCTCAGGAAGCAACCAAGCAGAATACTGCTAATTTTCGTAAGCAGCTGAAAGCTCTTGGTTTTTCTTTTGATTGGGATCGCGAGATTGATACTACTGATCCTAAATATTATAAGTGGACACAGTGGCTCTTTTTACAATTCTTTAAAAATGGTCTCGCCTACAAAGACTCTGTAGCAATCAACTGGTGTGCTGCTTGTTCAACCGGCTTAGCTAATGAAGAGGTGGTGGGTGGTAATTGTGATCGTTGTGGCTCAGAAGTAGAAAGAAAGCTTAAGAGTCAGTGGATGCTTCGTATTACCGCCTACGCTGACAAATTGTTAGATGGTTTAGCTAATGTAGACTTTTTAGATGAGATCAAAGCTCAACAACAAAACTGGATTGGTCGTTCTGATGGGCGATTAATCAAGTTCCCTATTGTTAGCTCTAAATTAGAACTTGATATCTTTACTACTCGTCCTGATACGATTGATGGTGCTACCTATATGGTTCTAGCTCCTGAGCACCCTTTCATTAGCGAGTTAAAGATCAAAAACAAGAAGGAAGTAGAGCGCTATATCAAAAAAACTCAAAAGAAGAGTGATCGAGAACGTCAGGAAAATAAAGTTAAAACTGGTGTTGAGTTGAAAGGCGTTAAAGTTACCAACCCTTATAACAACAAGAAGATACCAGTTTGGGTCTCTGATTACGTCTTAGTTGGTTATGGTACTGGAGCTATTATGGCCGTCCCAGCTCATGATGAGCGAGATAGAGAATTTGCTGAGAAGTTTAAATTACCTATAGAAGATCGTCCTTTAGTTACTAAAAAAAGAGAGTGGCCAGGCAAGTCTCAGGTCAACTACAAACTCAAAGACTGGGTCTTTTCTCGTCAGCGTTATTGGGGTGAGCCCATTCCTATAATCAATTGTAGTAGTTGTGGTTTTGTGCCTGTTCCTGAAAAAGATCTTCCTCTCAAACTACCTAAGGTTGATAGCTATCGACCACGACCTGATGGTCAATCACCCCTAGCTTCTATTACTAAGTGGGTAGAAGTGAAGTGTCCTAGCTGCAAAGGAAAGGCGAGACGTGAGACCGATACTATGCCTAACTGGGCTGGTTCCAGTTGGTATTTCTTACGCTACACTGATCCCAAGAATGATCGGGAGTTTGCTGATCAAAAGAAGTTAAAATATCTAATGCCGGTTGATTGGTATAACGGTGGCATGGAACACGTTACCCTCCACCTTCTCTATTCTCGTTTCTGGAATATTTTCCTTCACGACATTGGTCTCGTCCCTTATTCTGAACCATATCAGAAGCGGACTGCTCACGGTATGATTTTAGGTGAGGGTGGTGAAAAGATGGCTAAGTCTAAAGGTAACGTTGTTAATCCAGATGACATTATTGAAAAATTTGGTGCTGATGCTTTACGTCTCTACGAAATGTTCATGGGACCTTTCGATGAAGCTATCCCTTGGGATGATCAGGGTGTGGTTGGTACCAGTCGTTTTGTTAATCGTATCTATGATATTGGTATGAAGGTGGCTCAGCATCAATCCAAAGCCTCGGTTGATAAGGAGTTAGAAAAACTACTCCATCAGACCATTAAGAAGGTTAGCCAGGATATAGAGTTGATGCGTTTCAATACCGCTATCTCCACCATGATGATTTTTATTAAAGAAGTGGAGAAGCATAATTCTCGTACCGTTATTAGCCAGAAGCTCTTCTCGGACTTCCTTAAATTACTCTTTCCTTTTGCCCCACATCTATCACAAGAGCTCTGGCAGGCTATTGGTAACGAGGATTTGTTGGATTTTAAGGATTGGCCTAAGTGGAAGGAAAAACTAACAGTAGAGGAGAGATTTGACCTAGTTCTTCAGGTCAATGGTAAGTTACGAGGTACAGTGACTGTTAAAAAAGGCTTGAGCAAAAAAGAGGCTACCAAGTTAGCTCATGGTCATAAGGTGGTTAAAGGCTATCTAGAAGACCAGAAACCAAAGAAAGTCATCTTTGTACCGGATCGCTTGATTAACTTTATTATTTATTGACAAAAAGGTAAATAATAGTTAAAATATGGCCGATGAAAAACATTAAGGTTTTCGCGACCATTTTAATTTTAAGCAGCTTATTTATGGGCCTAACAGCTCAGGCTTATCACGATTATTATCATCGACCTGCCCCACCTCACAACTCTCTTCCTAGGTGGAATGCTCAAGCTGTTAAGTATGCTCACGTTGGTCAAAAACTAACATTTACCGTTTCTGCTACCGATCCCGATAGTGATCGTCT
This sequence comes from Patescibacteria group bacterium, assembly GCA_003539915.1. Classification (GTDB taxonomy): domain Bacteria; phylum Patescibacteriota; class Minisyncoccia; order UBA6257; family UBA11618; genus UBA11618. Next base: position 5,604 of record DPNX01000016.1, read on the forward strand.
AATTTACCATGGCATGTTCCTACCTATAGGAGCTCGCTTTGATAGTCAGACTAGAACCTTTACTTGGATTCCAAGAAGGGCTGGTGCTTATGACCTACAGTTTCGAGTTTTTGATGGTAACGATACTTTTTCCGATCTTTTTGTGACCGCTATTATTGGTAATCATTTACCGGAATTTAATAATCTAGGATCTACCTATACCCCAACTACTTCCGGCAGTCATTTAAACTTTGTTAACTTTAATCCACCTGGTATTACCAAAGAAAACCAGCTCTATACTTATACTGTTCAGACTAATAGTAGTCATAAGGTAACTTATTCTTTGCCCAATGCTCCTCAAGGCATGACTATTAATCCAGAATTGGGAATTATTATCTGGCTACCCAACCAGAACCAGGCTCAGCTAGCTCCTTACTTTGTAACGGTTAAGGCTACTAATGGCTATCGAGATGCTCAACTTAACTATAACCTTACCGTCAATGAAGGTGGTGTAGTAACTGTTCAACCAACCCCTAACCCAAC
>DPNX01000016.1:6440-7892 GCA_003539915.1 Patescibacteria group bacterium
CCAACCCCTAACCCAACTCCAGCTCCAGTAGCACCAGTTCAACCAGTTGATGATAAGGAGGAGGCTCCAGCAGAGGAAATTGAAACCGATGAAGATAAGACAGGTTTTCTAGCTAGCATATTCATTGCCGGCATAGACTTCCTCTTTAGTCCTTGGTTCCTACTCTTCTTAATCATGCTACTTCTTATCCTCTTATTCTTATGTAAAAGAAAAGGAAAGGGAGAAAAGGAATTGATCGCTTTCATGGAAGAAAGGGATAGGCAGAAAGAGGAAGAAATAGAGGAATAAAAGAAGCGGCTCAGCCGCTTTTTTTATATCAATTTAATAACTTATTTTCTTTCTGCTAACAGAGCTTTCTTCTCAAACTCTCTACTACCTCGCCTCACTTTGAGCAGAATATAGTCACCCACACCTTTTTCCTCTAGGAAGTCTTGAATAGTTTTTTCTTTAGTCACTTTCTCACCATTACACTCCAAAACAATATCTTTCTCTTTGAGACCAGCTTTGGCTGCTGGACTGCCTGGTATGATAGCTGGTTCTTTAGCACTGTGTCCTAATACCAAAGCTCCATAATCAACGGGTAGTTTCATTTTGGCTTGAAGGTTCTCATCAACCATTACATAACGTAGACCTAATAATGGTCGTTTAATTCTACCAAATTTATTGAGATCACTAAGATCTCTTTTAGCAGCGTTGATAGGAATAGCAAAACTAAGGTTTTGTGCTCCAAAGACGATAGCAGTATTAATGCCAATAACTTGTCCTTTGGCGTTAATAAGTGGTCCACCTGAGTTACCAGGGTTCACTGCTGCGTCGGTTTGGATCAAGCCTCTTAATTCTTGCATAGGAGTGTTAGGAGCTGCTGCAGCTGCGATTGAACGAGAAAGTCCAGAGATGATACCTGAGGAAACAGTATTTTTAAATAAGCCTAATGCTGTACCAATAGCTAATACTGGTTGACCAAGTGCTATGGCGTCCGAGTCTCCCAAGCCAATTACAGGCAAACTGCGACCAGTGATCTTTAAAATAGCTACATCCTCAATTGGATCTCGAGCTAAGATAGTGGCCTTATACTTCTTGTTGTCGTTAGTGACGACGGTATAGTCTGATTTAGCATCCGCCACTACGTGCTTGTTAGTTAAAATAATACCTTTAGAACTGACAATGAACCCGGAGCCGCTACCAACCTTAATCATGCCGTGGGCATCAGTCATTTGTTCTAGTTGTTTTTTAGGGTTTAAAAAGGGAAAGAGGGGGAGTAGTTCACGAGGAATTTCTTTTTCCACATTCTCCAAGCTTTTGGAGATAACAATACTAACCATGGAGGGCATATTTTTTTGAATAACCTTTTCCCAACTTACTTGTGCCATCTATAACATCTTACCAAATATTTATAAGGAACTTTATCAACAGGTTGACTTTATTTAAAAAGCTGATATTATCATTTAATAT
>DPNX01000006.1 GCA_003539915.1 Patescibacteria group bacterium
TAATGATGGTGGGTGAGATTAGATATGGTGAGACAGCTTCTTTATCTGTACACGCAGCTTTAACTGGTCACATCGTTTTAGCAACTCTGCACACCAATAACGCGATTGGTGTTATTCCTCGTTTAATTGATATGAAGGTGGATGCCTTCCTTTTACCCTCTGTTTTGAATGTGATGATCTCTCAACGGTTGGTTGGTCAGCTTTGTCAGAAGTGTAAGCAGGTTGTGTCAGCGCCAACTAAGATAGCGGAGATAATTAAAAAAGAATTAGCCGCTCTTTCTGAGGAGAGTAAGAAGGCTGCTAAATATAAAGAGCCTTATCAGGTCTGGAGATCACCGGGGTGTAAGGAGTGCAAGAATAAGGGGCGAGTGGGTAGAATTGCTATTTTTGAGGCCCTAGCAATGACACCAGAGCTAGAAAAGATTATTAATGATCAACCTACCGAAAACAATATTTTAGAAGAAGCTAAGCGACAGGGCATGGTGACCCTTCGCCAAGACGGTATATTAAAAGCTCTAGAGGGCTTGGTAAGTATTGAGGAGATTATTAGAGAAACTTCTGAAGCATAAAAAAAGAGACCCCATCCGACGAGGTCCTCCGTGAAGCCAATCTTCAATGATTGCAAAACATTCCATTTAATCCATTAGCGGATGGGGTCTCAGACTTAGAGGAACTAATATCTAGTCTACTCATTCAGTTTATCGTCTGTCAAGAATAGTTGGGGAAAATTAACCAACTATTGTTTTTTAAGGTTGTGGTATAATTTAAGCAATGAATTACAAGCAGCTACTTAATGACTTGCTTCTTACAACAGCTCGTCAGAGTGCTTCTGATTTACATATTGGTGTTGGTCGTCGACCATCTCTGAGACTCGACGGTGTCTTAGTGCCCTTAGAAAAATCACCCATGGTAACGCCAGAGGTAGCTGAGGGATTGATTACTGCTCTTATCACCCCCGAACAAAAACAGGTATTTTTAAAAAATAAAACATTAGACTTCTCTTACAGCTACGAAGATAAAGCTCGTTTCAGAGTTAACATCTTCTTTCAGAGAGGTTACATGGCCGCTGCTTTAAGACTTATTCCAGCCAAGATTAAAACTATAGAAGAGCTTAATCTTCCTGCTATTCTTCATGATTTTACTAAACTATCTCAAGGTTTTGTCTTGGTAGTGGGTCCTGCTGGTCATGGAAAATCAACTACATTAGCTGCTTTTGTTGATGAAATTAATAAGCAGCAATCCAAACATATTATTACTGTTGAGGATCCAATCGAATACATGTTTACTCAAGATCGTTCTATTATCTCTCAGCGAGAAGTTAAATTAGATACCATTGGTTTTCATGATGCTTTGCGCTCCCTCCTACGTCAGGATCCGGATGTTTTGATGATTGGTGAGATGAGGGATAACGAGTCTATTTCTACCGCCATGACCGCTTCAGAGACTGGACACGTTGTTTTCTCTACTTTGCATACTAACTCAGCTGCACAAACTATCGATCGTATTATCGATAGCTTTCCTCCTGAACAACAGGGTCAGGTTACCTCTCAGTTAGCTGCTACTTTAGTAGCTATCGTTTCTCAACGATTAGTACCTCGTATTGATGGTGGGCGAGTGCCAGCCGTGGAAATTATGATCGTTAACGCAGCTATTAGAAATCTTATTAGAGAGAAGAAGTCTTATCAGCTCAACTTAGTAATTGAAACTAGTCTGAAAGAAGGTATGATTACTTTAAATCGTTCTTTAGCCAATTTGGTTAAGCAGAGAATTATTTCTTTGGAAAAGGCGGAACTATATTCACAGAACCCTTCCGAGTTAAAGGTTCTGGTTGAGAAAGTATGAAGTTTAAATACAGCGCAAGAACCAAATCAGGTGAGTTACAAGTTGGTAACATCGAGTCCGTTAACAAAGAGGCGGCTTTGAATATTCTTAATACACATGATTTATACGTATTAAGTATTGAGGGGGTTCAGGCTCCAGTTTGGTATCGGCAGTTCCTGAGTTTCTTTAATAGGGTTAAGAGCAAGGATCTGATGATATTCACTCGTCAATTTTCTGTGATGCTAGAGGCAGATATTCCTCTTAGCGATACTCTAAAGTCTTTATATCGACAGACTCGTAATCAGATTTTGAAAGAAGCAGCTTTTGATATATCTTCCGATATCGATTCCGGACTATCTCTTTCTCAGGCCTTGGAAAAGCAATCTCACATCTTTTCGGAGTTTTATATCAATCTTATTCGTTCAGCTGAGGTAACTGGTCAGGTTGAATCAGCTATGACCTTCTTAGCTGACTATATTGAAAAAGAAAACATTTTAGTTTCTAAGATCAGAAATGCTTTAATCTATCCGGTCTTTGTTATTGTTCTTTTCATTATCACTTCCGCTGTTCTCTTGGGGGTAGTCTTTCCTCAGCTAGAACCAATCTTTACTGATGCTCAGGTAGACTTACCAATGATCAGTCAGTTTTTTCTTAATCTCGGAAACTTTATCGCTGGTTGGTGGTGGGCTCTTCTTATTGGATCTTTTGTAGTGATCTTAATCTTAATTGATTATTTTCGAGGTAAGGAGGGGAGGTTTGTTTTTGATCAATTGGCTTTAGGTATGCCAATCTTTGGCAAACTCTTCCGTCAATCTTATGTCGCTCGTTTTTCTGAAGCCACTAGTATTTTAATTAAGGGTGGCATCCCTATTGCTCAAGCTATTGAGATTGGCTCTCATACAGTTGATAGCCCTATCTATAGAGAGGCCTTACATGACGTTGCTAATCACGTTCGTCAGGGAGAGTCTCTCTCAGCTGCGTTAGAGAAGAATGAGGACTTTTTTCCACCTCTAACTAGTCAGATGGTAGCTATTGGTGAGAAGACTGGTCGTTTAGAAGAGATGTTGGGTAGGATTTATGATTTTTATAGTCGAGAGGTTGATGATTTAGTTAATAACTTAGTGGAGTTGATTCAACCGATTCTTATCTTAATCATAGGTGGTTTTGTAGGTTTGTTATTTGCCTCAATTCTTCTCCCTATTTATAATTTAGTACAAGTGTTCTAAACTTAAGGCATATGAAAAATAAATCTGGTTTCACATTAATAGAAGTTTTGGTCGTTATCTTTATTATCGGTCTCTTGGCTTCTGTGGTTTTAGTGGGATTAGGTACCTTTAGAGCTCGTGGTCGTGATGCGAGACGTATTGCTGATCTACGTTCCATGCAAAACATTCTTGAACTTTATTACGCCAAGAACGGTGAGTATCCTGACACTACTCCTTGGGCTGGTTTAGAAAATACTTTGAAGAGTTCTGGTATTGGAGTTAGTAATATTCCTGAAGATCCTATCCCTAGTGAAACATATAACTATGGTGCTAGTCCTAGTAATCAGAGCTATGTTTTATCAGCCAAGATTGAAGACTCTGATCATAGAGTCTTAAACGACGATATTGATCCCCCTACTGAAACCTATGGAGTTGCTTGCACAGATCCCGCTTACTGTATTAAGTTCTAGCACCTTACTCTTTGTCTTAGGTGTTATCTTAGGCAGTTTCATAAATGTAGTCGGCCTTCGTTATTCTGGTGAAGGTCGTCTTTTTGATTTTACTATTATTGGTGGACGCTCCCGTTGTTCCAAGTGCCAGAAACAACTTTCTTGGTATGAGCTTGTTCCTGTCTTAAGCTTTTTAATTCAACAGGGGAAGTGTCGTTATTGTGAACAAAGACTTTCTTTACAATATCCTCTTGTAGAAATCATGGGGGGTTTGATAATGCTCTTGCCGGTTTATTTCTATAACTACTTTGATTTGGCTCATAAAGCTCTTTTGGGTCAGGATATAGCTCCTTATATTATTATTGCTGTGATTTGGACCTTTGCCGCCCTGGCAATGTTGTTATTAACTATTATCGATTGGCGACTCCAGATTATTCCTGACCAGATCAACTTGTTCTTGGCGGGTTTAGGAGTGGCCATGATCTACTTGCCCGCTGTTTCATTTCTAGAAAACTACGCTTTTATTTTTGGCGGGCCACTGTCTTCTTTAGCTAATCATCTCTTAGCCGGGTTGATTGGTTTGATTTTCTTTGGAGCTATTATTGCTATCAGTAATGGTAAGGCGATGGGTGGGGGTGACATGAAGTTAGCTGGTGCTCTTGGCCTTTTGTTAGGTTATCCTGACATTATATTGATGATTATCAGCGCTTTTGTAATTGGTGCTATATGGGGTCTCTATCTTATCGCCTCTGGTAAAAGCAAGCTTAAGGCGAAGGTTCCT
>DPNX01000043.1 GCA_003539915.1 Patescibacteria group bacterium
GGAAAACCTGCTACGAGAGCAGTCAATATAAAGCTTGTACGAGATTCATACTCTTCATGACCTTCTCCTCAAAAAACAGACTAACCAGACAAGCACACGTATTGTGCATTAAGTACTGGCGTAATTATAGCAAAGAAAAGATTTTTTGTCAACCCCTTAAAGCGATAACCCTATAATTAGCCAAAGCATCCCCATTCCTGGTCTCAAGGTCCATAAGAAATGATCGGAAAAACCATATAGTAGAAGACTAGCTAATAATATGAAAGTTACCCCTCTTTCCCAATTAGCGAAACCTTGCCAATAAAAACTTCCGATAAACATTAAGAATAGTAGAAGACCTATCAATCCCAGCTCTACTGCTATTAATAAATAAAGATTGTGAATTGGTCGCTCCCCCATGGCCAAAACTAAACCGCTACCTAACAAAGGCTTTTCTTTAATCTTTTCTAGCGCCACTTGATAATCAGTTAGACGTTCTTGAATAGTGAAATTAGTTGTTTCAATTTGCAAGCGAGGAATAACAGCCCAGGAAAAAGAAACTGCTAATACTATTACTGAAACAATAATAACTGCTGTTAATCGCCACCAATTTTTTTTATTAATAAAATCTCTACTAAACAATAAGAAGATCAAACTCATTAATATAGCAATTGCCCAGCCAACTCGAGAAAAAGTCACTAATAACCCCAGCCAATTAATAAATATCATTACTAACCACAAATATTGCCAGCTCTTTCCCGAGTAACGAAAAAAGAAATAGTAGCAACTAATTAAAGATAGAATTAAAAAGGCCGCCAATATATTAGGATGAGGAAAAGTTCCGTAAGCTCTCAACAACAAGCCAGGATTAAGAAAAGTTTTGGCTATTGTTAAATTTAATGGCTCTAAAATAGACTCCCCTAAAAATTGAAGCCCTAAGCTTTTCTGCCTTATAAACTGAGTCACCGCTAATAAAGACTCACCTAAACCACCAACGGCTAGCAACCAAAAAATAAATCTCCTAGGAATTAAGCTAACGAGAAAAGCTATCACCACCCAAACTAATAATTTAAAAAAAGCGTAGTTCCAAGATAAACTAGCCACTATTAAAAATAAAAGTAGAAATAATTTATTTAAATTCCACTGTGACTTCAACCACGCCACTTGGGTCGCTAGCGAAGGAATGTTCAACATCTATTTTATTAAACACTTCTTTTATCTTTCTTGCTAGCTTATTAGCCAATTGATTTTCAGTAGTTGTCACCTCCCAATTAGCATCTCCTTTCTTAATATTGATTAAACGATCTAAAGGATCTATCTTGAAAGCTGTTCTACAAAAAGATGTGATTAATCTACCTAGTTCCTGCTCTAACTCTTTAGAAACATTCTTTATAGTCACCCTCCCTTCATACTGCTTGTTTTTAATCATCTCACAAGCTGGGCAAAGCTTAAATTTCATTTGAAAATTATTCTCCTTATCTATATTTTTAAAATCATCTATCTTATGATGCCAATGCTTATCAAAATAGACGGAACCGCAATCAGAGCACATCAAAAAAGGTTTCTCACCTTTTAAAAACTCCTGCTTATAATCTCTCTCCTCTGGTAGATTAGACTTTCCTTGTTTATTAGAATAGTTCATATATTTGATTGAAAATTATTAAAATAAATAAAATTGATAATAATCCTATGACCGACTTAGGAATATTACCTAAGATCATATTACTTCGATTCTTCTTCCTAGACTCAACCCACATAGCCATTATAAATAAAGCCTCCAAGCCAAAGAACAGACCTCCAGCCAAAGAAACTAGCTTAATAAAATCTTGAAAACCCGCTAGATAAAAAACCAGAGGAAGAAAAGCAATTGCTGCCACCCTAAAGAATACTGGCCACTTCATATCAATCTTTAAGATGTCATTAACATTATAACCAATGATGATATAAGAACTCCAAAGACTTAATAAACCTAACACGCCTATCAATACAAGGAGCTTAGGAGGAAGATGACCGATCAAACCAGAGACTGAGTCAGGTGAAACAGGAGCTGATAAAGCTATAACTGCTAAAATAAAGAAGATGTAAACTACTGCTGGAATAATGGTGCCTAAAATTATAGCCCTTCTTATTTTCACTACATTTTTCCTTGAAGATCTAACTATAGCTGACACCGCCACCCTACCTGCTAAAGCAAAGAAAATTGGCGCGATCGGCGACAGAGCCTTACCCACTGTTGGAATGGTTATATTAATAGCCAAAGGAAACATTTCTGGTAATGCGATTATAAAAATAACTGCGATAATACCAATCATGCCAATCGTAATAACAGATTCCAATACTCCTAATCTTTTTAAGTTTAGAAAAATAACAATTGTTCCTAAAAACCAAAAAGCGAACAAATGAGTAACTGAACTAGTCCCAAAAATTAATTTAGTGAAACTTAACGATAAGACTAAATAAATAACCAGCACCAGCATCATCTGAACCACCGTCATTAAAACGCTGAAGGCCGCACTATTTTTTCCTAAATACAAACGAGAGAAACCAACAAAATTATGCCGCCCCTTAGTTCTAACAATGATATCGGCATAGAATAAATGAATCATCACCACAACTAGATCGGAAGAGCACACGTCTGAACTCCAGTCACGCCA
>DPNX01000046.1 GCA_003539915.1 Patescibacteria group bacterium
ATTCATTCCTGTACCCAAGCCTCGAGTGGTAGTCTTACCAATACAAATCTTCTTGTGAGCATCACAATAATCTAGATCTTGAGCATCCGTGTTAATAGCAATAAACTCAATTCCTCTAATAAAACCTTCTTTCATTCTAGAGATAGCATTACCACCACCACCACCAATACCAACTACTTTGATTTTAGCTCTATTAGAATTACTACCCACCGAACGAGTTTTTTTAATAGCTACTTTTGGAGTCTTTTTTTTAATAGGCTTTTTTGCAGGCATAACTCATTAGTTAATTAATAAAATAGTCTATTATTACAAAATTGTCCATGATATAATCTCCTTAGTTTCTTTTAAACACTCACTAAGGAGAGGTTAATGAGTTATTTCAATCCTGAAGAATGTGTGATGAACGGTGTGGAATTGTTAGATAATAAATTTCCTGAATGGAAAGAATTAGTTGATCTAGATAAGCTAGATATTGAAAATTGTGACAACTGCATCCTAGGCCAGTTATTTGGTGATTATATAGCAGGCTTAGATGCCTTGAGGATTGGCCAACACAAAGCTTACATTTTTGGCTTTAATGTTGATACGTCCTTTGACGTAGTTCCTGACCCAAATCTTGGTGACTACCTAGATCTGAAAAATCATTGGCAAAAAACGATAACAGGACTTATGACTGCTTCTCTTGCTCTATAAGATAACACCCCACACAAAGTGGGGTATTTTATTATGGCATAAAGTAGTTAATCAACTTCTTCGTCAGTCCACTAATATTTCTTGAACTCTTATGAGCAGATCTAGGCTCCTCACCACCCCACATTAATAAACCTAAAGAACAAGCAAATTCCGGGTCCTCAATCTGAAGCGCCAACTCTCCACTAGCGACCTCCATGTTAGAAACATCAGGAATACCTACCTGAGCTGGTAAATGTAATTCTCTTTTAGCTAGATCAACTAAGCCTGGCATCTTGGCACCGCTTCCAGCCAAGACAACTCCTGCTGGCAACTTACCCGCCTTTTCAATCTTATTTAACTCCTTATTAATATGCTCAAACATCTCAACTAATCTCATCTCAATAATCTCAGCTACAAATCTTCGAGTTGGTGTACCTTTAGCTCTTGGGTCAACCTGCCTTAAATCAATCGTCTCTCGAGCTGGGATGTCTTTAGCTACCGCAGCCCCAAAAGAGAATTTAATCGCCTCTGCCGCCTCGATAGAAGCCTTGAGACCAATGGCAAGGTCATTAGTTATATTACCAGCACCAAAAGGAAGAACTGAGGCATAGATTAACTTTCCTTCTTCATAGACACTAAGGCTCGTGGTGCCAAAACCAATATCCACCAAAGCCACTCCCAAGTCTCGTTGATTTTTTGATAGGACGCTCCGACCACTAGCTAAAGGACCAAAAATCAAACCAGTAATACTAGCTCCGTTAGTTTCTAAGCATTTTGAAAGATTTTTAATTGAAGGTGAAAAGGCGTCAACCAACAAAACGTTAGCCTCTAGTCTATTACCAATCATTCCTAAAGGATCTCTAATATCCCCCACACCATCAACGACAAACTCTCTAGTAATAGAATGAATGATCATTCTATTCGGTGGCAATTTAATTGCTTGAGAGGCTTGTATAACTCTATCAATATCATCCTGACAGACCTCGTAATCCGCTCGCGAAACCGCAACAATACCTCTTGATGGTTGTACTCTCACTTGAGCACTGCCAGTATTTAAAAAAATATTTTTATGAACTCCCGGAAAATCTTTTTTAACTTCACTTAAAACCTGATTGACAGCACTAGTCACTTCGGGTAGCTCATCAACCACTCCTTTTCTTATACCTCGAGAGGGCATTTTCAAGATTTTGCGTAACGAAAGCTTGCCATCTTTTTTCACTTCAGCTACCGCCGCTTTGATAGTTGAAGAACCAATATCTAAACCAACAATATAATTTTGGGACATTCTACTTATTTAACTTGTTCAATAACTCTTCTTCTTTTTTTTCCATTTTTATTCTATCACTTTTTTTCTTGTGGTCATAACCAAGCAAATGTAGCATTCCATGAACTAACATGAGGGTTAAATCTTCTTTTTTCTTCTTAATATGCTCGGGACACAGATAAATCTCCCCCAAGTTTTCATAGGGTTTAATGTCTGGTCGAGGAAAATCTTTAGGCGCTTCAAAAGAATGAACATTAAAATCATCCTTTAATAAATAGACCTCAACATATTTATTCTTTAAAGAAAGGATCTCATCTAATTTATTTAAAACCTTCTTAACCTGATCTTCTTCTTTAAAAAATTTTTCATCTAAAGATATAACAAGTTTACGCATAATAACTGCTGTTTATTATATACAAAAATTAGAAAATAAAAAGTTTTGGGTTGTCGGCGATATCCTATCCCAGCTGATCCTTGATCACCTCAGCCACCATCTTCCCATCCGCCTTTCCTTTCAACTCGGCCATCACTAACTTCATCGCTTCACCAAAGTTCTCTGGTTTATTTTTTTCAATAATAGCTGATACTATCTCCACCACCTCCTCCTTACTCATCTGTTGCGGTAGGTATTTTTCAATAATAGCCAACTCTTTTTCTTCATTATCAGCTAACTCCTGACGATCACCTTGCTTATACAATTCAATAGCTTCTTTTCTCTTTTTAGCCTCTCTAGCCAGTATCTCCAAGATCTCTTCCTGGGTTAACTCTTCCTCCTCCCCCTTACCTCTCTTCTCGATAGATTTGTTCTGCAAAGCAGCCACCACCATACGCAAAACACCGGCGGTAAAACTATCGCCGGCTTTTAAAGCATTCTTTATATCTTCACTAATCTGTTCTTTTAAGTTCATTTAAAAAATACCTAATTTTCTATTACGTTGAAATTCTTTTTTCTTCTTCTCGCGATTCAAAGCAGACAAACGCCTTTTTGTCTTATTGATATTACGAATCTTAAACTTTCTCTTACGAGCCTCCTTTAAAACACCACTCTGCCTAACCTTCTTCAAGAAGCGGTGTAGGTGAGAGGTAGGTGATTCGCCTTCTTTTTTCTTAATTTCAACCATTAATTTATTATTTAAATTTTTCTTTTATCTCAGCCAATGATTCCGGTGAGTTATCAACCACCGAATGAATAGATTTGCCTCCATCACCCTTAAAGCGAGGAATGATGTGAATATGCAAATGATCAACGGCTTGGCCACTAACCTTACCATGATTAATACCAATCGTAAAGCCATCAGGATTAAAAATTTCCTGCAACTTTTTAGTCATCTCCTTAACGGCAGTAAAAACTGGCTCGATCTTATTCTTTGGTAAGTCTAGAATGTTTTCAGCGTGAACCTTAGGCAAAATCATCGTATGACCAGGAGCTACTGGATGAACATCTAAAACACCCACCGCACCATCATTTTCATACACCACATCCGCTACCATCTCCTTATTAGCTATTTTACAAAACAAACAGTCCATTTATTTAAGTTTTTTCTTTACCTCTTTAATAAACTTATCTAACAAAACAGATTCTTGAGAGCCGGTAGCTAAATCGCGAATAATAATTGATTTTTCAAAAGCCTCCTTCTGACCAAATATTAAAGCTATTACCGCCTCATCCTTATCAGCTTGTCGTAATTGAGCTTTCAAAGACCCCTTGCCTAAAGCCTCTCCAATTCTAACTCCAGCATTTTTCAACTCCTCAATCAGACCCAAGCTCTTCTTCTTAGCTAAACTACCAACATGAATAAAGAAAACTTTAGGCTTCTGTTTAGCTGTTAATTTAACCTCATTTTTTTTCATTACAGCGATAACTCTTTCCAAGCCAATCCCCACTCCAACTGCCGAAGCATCCTTACCTCCCAAAATTTTAGCCAGATAATCATAACGACCACCGCTAGCCAACGCTCCATCAAAACCTTCTGCAAAGATCTCAAAGACGGTTTGGTTGTAGTAATCAAGACCACGAACTAAATAATTATTGAGGCTATAAGGCAAGCCTAACTCCTCAAGATACTCTAGAACTCCTTTAAATTGACTCTTACAATCAGCACAAAGACAATCCAAAATAACCGGCGCATCTTTTTTAAACTCCTGACACTTATTATCTTTACAATCCAAAATTCTTAACGGATTGGTTTTTAATCGTCGTTCACAATTATTACAAACTTTCTTCTTTTTGTAGTAATCAACTAGTCGACGTCGATAATCGGGTCGACAAGCTTTACAACCAATAGTATTGATCTGAATATCAAGTTTCTTTATTTTTAAAGATTCTAGAAGACGATAACAACTCAAAACAATCTGGGCGTCATAAATAGCATCATTACCATCACCAATAATCTCAAAACCTGCTTGATGGAACTGACGAAAGCGACCTTCTTGAGGTCGTTCCTTGCGAAACATTGGTCCGATATAATACAACTTAACCGGCTGAGGTCGGTGAGTTAAACCATGTTGTAAATAAGCTCTAACTACAGAAGCCGTTCCCTCAGGGCGTAACACCAACTTATCCTTACCACCCTTCAAAACAAACATCTGTTTCTCAACAATATCAGTCGCCTCACCCACTCCTTTTTCAAACAAATCAGCCTGCTCCACGAGTGGAGTGTCGATCCGACCGTAGTGATAATAATCAGCTAAGTTTTTTGTCTCAGTCCGAATCTTGTCCCAATAAAGCTGGTCCTTAGGCAAAATGTCATGCATCCCCTTAACACTCTGATACCCTTTCTTCTTTGGCTTACTAGCTACTACTTTTTTAATTGTTTTTTTGTCTTTAGGCATTTTAATATGAAGGTCTTTCAATAATTTGAGCTCTAACCATTGGTAACAATCTTACCCTAACCACACCAATGATGTTATCAGATGAGAAGGGTCCGAAACTTCTAGAGTCATAACTATGAGGTCTATTGTCACCAAAAGCCATTAACTCACCTTCACCAACATACTCATCAACCCGACCCATTGAGGTAATACCTGGATCTAGATATTCTTCCTTTAGTTTTACCTCATTTATAAAAACTTCGCCATTCTTTACCACCACATGATCACCGGGCGTACCAATAACTCTCTTGATATAAAAAAGCTTAGGATTCAACGGATAACGAAAAACTATCACATCCCCTCTCTCTAGATTTTTGAAGCGATACGAAAGTTCATCAACCAAAACATAATCAGCATCAACAAAAGAAGAGAACATGCTTCTGCCACTAACCAAAAAAGGCTGGACGATAAAAGCTCGAATTAAAAAAACAGTCACCGCTGCAATCAAAACAACTTCTAGAACCTCCCAAATATTAAAGAGAATACTACGCATTATCCTTAATTCTACTATTCCCCTAAGCAAATTCAAGTTATATACTCAAAGTATGAAAAAACAAGATATTAAATTAATCATTAGTCTTGGTAATCCCGATAAAAAATATGACCAAACATATCACAATGTTGGTCACATGATGGTTGATGAATTAGAAAAAGGAATTAAATCTGATGTTTTCATGAATCAATCAGGTAAATTTGTTAAAGATGCAATGAAAAATAAAAACCTTAAGCCTAACAACCTGCTCATCATCCACGACGACTCCGACATTCACTTAGGCAAATACAAGTTGTCTTTTGGTAGAAATGCTGCTGGACATAAAGGAGTTCAAGATATCATTAACCATCTCAAAACTAAAGATTTCTGGCGTCTCCGTATTGGTGTCAGAAACCCTAAAGAAAAAATCCGCGTTAAAGCGGAAGACATGGTTCTGAAAAAAATATCGCCAACTCATAAAAAAATTCTTAAAGAGGTCTTTACTCAAGCTGCTCAAGAATTATAAAGGCCACTTCTTTAATTTAAAACTAACACTGAAGGTAGCTCTCCCACTATTATCAACTTTGATGTTAGTTAAGGGCAAAGAAACATCTTCAAAATTATCTTGTCTAACTAAAGTATTTTTAAAGTTAATTACCGCCCTCTCACTACCAGCTCGCCCACTCACTAAAATTAGTTGATCGTCTGTAGCAAATCTAATCTGCGTTAACATAATCTGATTACCCGCCAGATTTCTTAAGATGCCAAAGAATGGAATCCATCTAGGGCTCTGATTTTTTGCTAACTCCATCTTATCAACTAAAATATTGAATTCTTTGGCTTGATTTTCTAACTGCTCAATCTCTCCTATCTCTAATCCTTCTGGTGCAACTTTTAATTGTTTTTCAGCGCTATTCAATGAACCAGCTACCAATAAATCAAAAACTCCAAAGATAACTAAGATACTAACTAAAACTGTCACGATAATATTTCTCCAAAAACTAGCAAAAGTAATTATTCTACTCTGCTCAAACTTCTCCTCTGTTCCCACTTTAGCCAAACTAATGAAGATATCCTTAGATCTAACTATTTGACCACGTAAAGCCGCTCCTAGGGCCACTAACCAAGCGGGTGAGAGTTGAGGGTAGGTAGGTAATACTAGCTTCTGAATTTTAAGATCAAAGTTTTCTTCAATAGCTGTTAGAACCTCCTTGTTAGAAACCGAACTAACCACTAATAAATCCTCTATCACACCACCCCAACGACTAGTATAGAAATTAAGGATTCTTCTCAACTCCCCAACCACCAGCTTCTTAACTGCTGTCACACTCAACTTACCACCACCCTCAGACTGCAACGTCTTCCAAGAAACAAAATAATTGAAATATAATTTACCATTTCTTAAAACAAAAAAGTCCAAACCATCCATAGAAAGACTGAACATCAAATGAGGTTGGGTTATGTCTTTCTCAGATAGCTCTCTCATGATTCTTGCTAAAGATAATGGTACCGACTCAACAGCCACCACGACAAAGCCAGCTTCATCTAAACTCACCATCAAATCATTGATTACCTTAGAACCAACAAAAGCACCCATCAACTCCATCTTAGTCTGCCTCCCTTTAGTCTCTCCTACCATCTCCCAATCTGAATAAGCAGACCTAACATCAATTGGCGAAATCATTTGTAGGTTTAATTTAGCTGCTTCTTCCAACTTACTCTTAGCCACGTATGGCAAGTTAAATATTTGCGTATAAACATTTGAAGCAGAGATCGAAACTACTACATTAATTGGCTTTTTAAGACGCCCTATCTGCTTATGAAACTCAATTAAAGAGCTAATAAGTTTAGTCTTGTCTTTGACCTTACCTCCTTCAATCACACCTGCTGACAAACGATAAGAGAGGTGCCTAACCTTTCCATCATTCATCGCCACATAACGTAACTTGGTATCAGTAATTTCCAAACCACCAATCTTGGGTGGTGGATTCAAGAATTTAATCCAACGCTTTACTTTTTTACTATTAAAATTAAATTTCATTTTAAAACTCTTCTAATTTGATTGAACTCACCTTAATCTGCTTGGTTAAGGGATCAGCATCTAAAACAGCTTTAAGCTGACGCTTCACGAATAATGCCTTGGCATTAGCTCGAACCTCATACTGACAAACATCTAGACCACAGACTGTCTTACAAACAAAAACATCGACTGTAGCTCTACCAATCTCAGTAAAAGAATAATTAGGATTACTAGCAAAACCCGGACAGCTCTTAGTTACAGTAAGGTTACCTTGTAACAAACGAAGGTTAGCATCATCTACCGCTGCCTGAGCTGCTGCTCCTGTCTCAGCTGCTAAACGAATACCAAAAGTTGATTGATTAATAAGCCTAACTACCAGGATTCCTGTTAGAACTAAACCAATAATGACTACCCCCATAACTAGGATAGTTGGCAAAACAGCCACGCCTTTTTTGTTCATGGACTCCAGTTAATAATTATATCACGAATAATTGGTGTCTTTTCTAACCAGTTATCACTACCAAGAATAATCTTATATTTTATATATCTTTTATTTTGTTGGTTATCTGGAATATTAATTTGCTGACCAGGACTGGATTGAGTAGCTACACTAAAAGTCCAGGGACCAGTCTCTGAATCAGCTGTGGCTGTTTGAATACTAACGCTAGTGTCAGTTTTAATCTCTCCCTGCCAAAGAATGTAATTGTAATGAGGTTTTGTAATGCCCGTATCAATAACATTGGAAGTTAAACTACCACTACTACTCTTTGATCCTGCGCCAGTCTGAACTTTATAAGTATCAAAATTACAAGCACTTTGAACTCCATCCTCATCTGGATCGTGATCGTTTTCACAATGAAAACTAATCCAACCAATAATCTCACTCCAAGCCCAACCTTTGAAAAAACTATTGTCTCCATCGCCAGCTGGCTCAATAGAAACTCTGTAAGGGGAGATGTTACAGGCATCAATATCATCACAATCAAAGCTAATCCAACCCACTGTATCATTCCAAGCCCAACCACTTAATTCTCCTTGATAATTCTCTACCCTGAAATGGCCATTACTATCATCACAAATATCACCAATAGGTGTTGTCGCACAATTCAAAACAATCTCTCCTATCTGAGAATCAGCCCAACCTCTTAGCTCATCTGATCTCACCTCTACCGTGTCGTTAGCATGAAAATTAATCCAACCAATTAAGTCGTTCCAAACCCAATGATAATCCTTGTTATTAGTATCAATATTATGCCTGCCCGAAAGATCAGCTAAAGCAATACTAGCTAAAGAAGAAACTATTAAAACTGTTAAAAAAATATTTTTCATTCTATGTCTTCAATTTTTAATAAACCTGGTTGAAAAACAAAATCTAAGCCTTCAGACTCATAAAACCGATGAGTAATAGCATCCACAGTTTCATCACTAATAGCTTTAGTTGGTCCACCACTCCAATTAGTCTGACGAAAAACCTCGTTTTTACTACGTGTAATATACTTAGTTACTGTTGAAATTTCATCATCGCCCTGGAATTTCC
>DPNX01000032.1:0-5859 GCA_003539915.1 Patescibacteria group bacterium
TATTAAGAGAGTTGTCTATTTTAGATAATGGCAGCTTAGCCACCCACCTCTCCAAATAATCTGAAATGGTTACATGACCCTCCCCTTCCTGTACACGAGGCAGTGAACGAGCCATTAAATAAATAATAACTGATAGGCTGGTAATAAAGAATATTTGGAGAATAAAATCGTACATGGACTATATCTCGTAACGACAAAATTTCTCAATTTGAGTGTTTTCACCTGTCTTAGCAGCAACACCTTTAACCAATTGATCAATTGTCTGAGAGTCATCTTTTACAAAAGGTTGTTCTAATAGAGCTTCGAGATCTTTAGGATTCAAGGCAGCAATATGCATTACCAAATCATGAGCTAGGTTTTTGAACTCGTCAGAACGAGCAACAAAGTCAGTTTCACAACGCAACTCTAATAACACGCCTACGCGATTATTATGAATGTATGATTCAAGGATACCAGCACCAGTATTACGACCAGCACGCTTAGTAGCCTTGAGCAAACCTTTTTCTTGAATAATTTCTCTAGCCTTGTCGAGATCACCTTGAGCTTCCTCTAAAGCTTTCCTGCAATCCATAACTCCGGCTCCAGTTTCATTTCTGAGCTGTTTAACTAATTCAGTCATAATTATTTTTTATTTTCTTCTTCTTTCGCCTCTTTTTCTTCCTTAGCAATTGTTGGTTTTGCTTGATCTAAAATAACCTCCAATTTGTTCAAAATCCAAGTAATACTAGAACGAGCATTATCGTTACAAGGAACTGGGTACTTAATTGGTTGAGGATCACCATCAGTATTAATCAAACCAACAACAGGAATCTTCATTCTAATAGCCTCTCTAATAGCTGTCTCATGCTCTTCCACATCGAATACTAATAAAGTGGATGGTAGTTCTGTCATTTTTTCAATACCACCAAAAAGACGTTCTAGTTTCTCTAATTGACGATCTAACATTAACTGCTCTTTCTTAGTATATTTATCCAATTCTCCAGACTCTTTATCAACTCTCAATTGACGAAGATAGTCTGTTCTCTTTTGAATAGTCTTGAAATTGGTAAGAGTTCCACCTAACCAACGCTCGGTAACATAAGGAAACTTATACTTCTCAATGAAGTTAAGAACCATGTCTTTAATATTTGGCTTGGTGCTAACTACTAAGATAGTACCGCCTTCTTCTATTTTTTCTTTAAGGAATTCTCCAGCTTCATTTAACAACTCTTTAGTTTGCAGGATGTCAATAAGATCAATGCCTCTACGAGTACTAAAGATAAACTTACTCATCTTAGGATTGGTACGAGAGTGCTTGCGACCAAACAAAACTCCGGCCTCAATCATCTCATCTACCAAAACCTTGTCTTCAGGAGAGAGCTGATCTTTAACAGCCGTTAATTGCTTAGGCTCATCAACCATAGTAGTGGTTGGAGTGCCTTCTTGTTCTAATTCCTTTTCTGGAGTCATTGCTAGGAATATTAATAAATTATCAACTTTGTTGCAACTTTTTTAGGTGTTTGACAAGGGCAAGTTTAAAATTTCTAACCGCAAACCTTTCAGTAGACTGATTAATAGTTTTGGCATCAAATTTGTAATTAGAAAACTCTTTAACGGCATAGGCTAAGCATTCCGGGGTTTGTTGAGCAAAAAGCAGACCATTTTGACCATGATTAACGATATCTAAAGCTCCTCCTTGAGCAAAAGCAATGACAGGAGTACCACAAGCTTGAGCCTCAATAGCAACCAGGCCAAAATCTTCTACCTGAGGAAAGATAAAAGCTCGAGCACCTGCATAAAGCCTTCTCATTTGATCATCGCTTTTTACAAAACCTAAAAACTCTATCTTGGGAGAGGTAGCTAGTTTTTTTAACCTATCTACCTCTGGACCCTGGCCAACAATTTTGAGAGGTAGTTTTAATTTATTAAAAGCCTTAATAACTAGATCAAATTTTTTGTAATGGAGTAGTCTACCAGCAGCGAGGAAGTAGTTTTGTTTTCTTATGTGGGAATCAAG
Source organism: Patescibacteria group bacterium (assembly GCA_003539915.1). Lineage (GTDB taxonomy): Bacteria > Patescibacteriota > Minisyncoccia > UBA6257 > UBA11618 > UBA11618. The sequence continues at coordinate 1,997 of DPNX01000032.1, forward strand.
GTGAAAAATCTTAGTATTCAAAGGTGGGTGTAATATTTCTGCTGAACGCCCATAGCATTTTCTAATTCTCTTAGAAATATAATCCGAGATGGTTAATATTTTGTCAGGCTTCTGAGCAACTTTGAAATCCCATTGTTTTAGATAGTTTCGTAAAGGTCGAGTGAGAAGATTAAAATTCTTTATCTGAGGCGGAATATAACGATCCTCCCAAGCATAACGCAAAGGAGTGAAGCAGTAATGAAGATGTTTGGTAGGAGCTTGATAACTTATTCCTCGAGCATAACTAGCTCCAATAGAGATAATTAGATCATACTGATTACCAAGATCTAAACTCTCAATAGCTCTAGGCATTAAGGGGATAAACCAGCGATGATTATCTCTAGATAATTTGAAATCTAAGAAGCTGGTCTTTATAGTGGTATTATTAAATCTTTGACGAGTTTTCTGTTGATCATAAAAAATAGTGTAGAGTGAAGCTTGAGGAAACATGGTCGTAAAAATTTCTAGTACTCTCTCTCCACCTCCATATTGATTAAGATAATCGTAGACTAAAGCAATTTTCATGACTAAAAGGATATTAGATATTATTGGTTCTATTTTAGGTTTGCTTATTATAGCACCTTTCTCACCTTTTATTATTTTAGCTATAAAACTAGAGAGCAAGGGGTCAGCTATTATTGGTTTGGATAGGGTAAGTCAGGGCAAGATTATCAAACTCTATAAGTTCCGTACTATGATTGAAAATGCTCCAGCAATAGAAAAGGCCAGCCTCTTACATCTTAATGAAAGAAAAGATGGTCCTTTTTTCAAAATATCTAAAAACCCCTGCATTACCAAAACCGGTCGCTTCTTGAGGAAATTTCGTATTGATGAATTTCCTCAGTTAATTAATGTTTTAAAAAATGAACTAACACTGGTTGGTCCCCGACCTCATAAGCCAGAAGAAGTAATTCACTATCCAGAAAGCTACCAGCATTTAATTCTAGCTAAGACGGGGGTGACTGGCCTTTCTCAGGTAAGTGGCTCCTCCAGCCTACCTTTTCTCAAAGAATTAGAACTTGATAGCTACTACCTCAAAAACCAATCTCTTTGGCTAGATTTGAAGACCATTACTAAGACCCTGTTGATATTGTTCTTTGATCCCACTGCGGTCTAGTTTATAATTAAAGACATGAGAAAAAGAGCTGGGTTTACTTTAATTGAACTCCTAATTTATATTGGAATATTTGCTATCTTAGCGGTATCTTTTTCTAGTATTTTAGTTACTTTTTCAAGAGTTACTGTTACTCAATCTTCGAGGAATGAAGTGTCATCTCAGTTAAGCTTTGTTATGCAAAGAATCCAGCGAATGGTTAGTGAATCTAGTCATGTAGTCGTTACCAGCTCAATTGAAGATACTGATCTAAATAAAACTTGGGATGAGGATGATAATAACTTAGGCACTGCTCAAAAATATCTAGTTTTAAAACTGCCTAGTGATGATAATAGTTCTAGCTCCAACACTACTCCTACTATAATCTATACTGATGAAGGAGTGATAAAAGTGCGTAAAGGAAGAGGAGGTAGCAACTTTGTAATTAATGATCTAACAACCAATAAAGTGGTAGTTGATAAATTAGAGTTCACAAAGTTTGTTGATTATCCAGGTCGTGATTTAGTAGAGATTAATCTGACTCTTAGTTACAACAGTGAACAAGAGCAGCTAAAGGTTTCTCGAAAATTAGTCTTAGGAACTAGTAAGGCTTATGCCGCTGTCTTTGATACAGATCTTTTACCAGGTACTGATGGTGGAGCTAGTGTTGGTCAAGCTAGTAAAAAATGGGCTGATGCTCACTTCAGTGGTGATTTGACGGTAGGTCAGGAGGCGAAGGTTACAGCTCTTAAAGTGAGTGATAATGGTACTCCAATGAACGCTATATACAACGGACAGCTAACCGTAAATCCGCCTAATATCAGTGGTAATAGTAATAAAACATTCAGTGTTAGCCCTCCTCCCGGAGTCATTCTTGAAAGTGGCGATCGTGCCTTCCTCACCCCCCACAAAAGTTTGGAAGCTGGCTTGGTCTTGATAGGGGCAACTATTAATGCTGAATCTAATAAGATTGAGGTAACAATAAGAAACACCGCTAGTGGTGATATTAACGGTGCTAGTAGAAACTGGTATTATCTTCTAATTAAATAATTTAAGTGCCGTGGCACTTTTTATACTTCTTGCCACTACCACAAGGACAGGGGTCGTTTCGGCCCACTTTTTTATCACTCTCAGGCAAAGGTTTGGCTGGTAGAGGAATCTCTTCGACTACCTCATCTAACTTATCAGCATTCTCTTTCACCCAGTCTTCAAAATCAACAATCAACTGCTGATACATAATATGACCCTCTCTACGAAACTCTACCAATGGATCATGTTGACCATAAGCTCGAATACGAACAGCGTCCATAAGAGCTTCGATATTCTCTAAGTGGTTCATCCAAAGCATGTCCAATATACTTAAAACTTGCGGATGAGCTTTTGCCTCTAATAATTCTTGGCGACGTTGATAAATAACCGTACGCTGCTTGTTAAGAACATCGTCATAATCTAATAAGTGTTTTCGAGCATCAAAGTTCATACCCTCAATCTTGCTCTGTGCCTGACCTACTGATTTACTAATCAGCTTGGCACTAATAGGCATGTCTTCTGGAACCTTTAAGGATTCCATAATATTTTGTACTCGCTCACCGCCAAAGATACGTAAAACATCATCTTCTAAAGAAAGATAAAACTGGGTAGATCCTGGATCGCCCTGACGACCAGCACGACCACGTAACTGGTTATCAATACGACGAGCTTCATGTCTCTCAGTAGCCACCACATGAAGACCACCTAACTTCTTAACTTTTTCAGCCTTTTCAGAATCAAATGGATTACCACCCAACACGATATCAACACCACGACCAGCCATGTTGGTAGCAACAGTTACTGACCCTAACTTTCCAGCCTGAGCGATGACCTTACCTTCTTGTTCATGCTTCTTGGCATTCAACATCTCATGCTTAATACCCGCTTTACCCAGCAAGGCAGAAACCTCTTCATTGTTTTCAATAGAAACTGTACCAATCAAAACTGGCTGACCAGTCTCGTTAATTCTTTTAACCTCTTTAACCAAGGCATCGTACTTAGCTTTTCTAGTTTTATAAATGACATCCGGCATGTCTTTTCTGGCAGAAGGTTTGTTGGTAGGGATGATAACAACATCTAAGCCATAAACCTTAATAAACTCCTCAGCTGAAGTTTGAGCTGTACCGGTCATACCAGCAATCTTTTTATATAAACGGAAGTAGTTCTGAATAGTAATCTGAGCATAAGTACGAGACTCGTTCTGAACCCGCACCCCTTCCTTAGCCTCTAGGGCCTGGTGTAGACCAGCTGAGTAACGACGACCCGGCATTAAACGACCAGTAAACTGATCAACTATAATAATTTCACCATTCTTAACAACGTAGTCTTTATCCAATTGGAAAAGTCCTTGAGCCTTAAGAGTCTCCTGCAGGTAATGACTAAGACGAATGTTCTCTGAAGAATAAAGGTCCTTTATATTTAATTCTTTCTCAACCTTATCAATACCCTCCTGGGTGATATTAACGGCTCGAAGTTTTTCTTCGACCACATAGTCTTCTTCGGGTTTCAAACGAGCTACAACACGAGCAAAAACTTTATAAAAAGCGCTTGATTCTGCATCAGGAGCGGAAATGATTAGTGGTGTGCGAGCTTCATCTATTAGGACACTATCGACCTCATCGATAATAGCAAATGCAAAATCTCCCTGAACCTGGTTGCCAGTACTACTAGCTAAGTTATCTCTCAAATAATCAAAACCAAA
>DPNX01000032.1:6161-6360 GCA_003539915.1 Patescibacteria group bacterium
TCAAATAATCAAAACCAAATTCATGGTTAGTACCATAAACAATGTCAGCTTGATAAGCCTCCTTACGACTAATTGGTCGAAGGTATTCTTCGTGAACTAAGAAGCTACCAGTTTCATCTCTGTCTTGATCAACTTCTTTTTTATCTTCAGATTCAATCTTGAATTCTGGAGCGTATATATAAGCGGTTGCGTGAGCCAA